>JAGWQH010000103.1 GCA_028870115.1 Candidatus Methylomirabilota bacterium | reverse complement strand
TCGTCACCACCACCACCCACAAGACGCTTCGTGGTCCGCGAGGCGGGATGATCATGTGTAAAGCGGCGTATGCCCCGGTCTTGAACAAGCAGGTCTTTCCCGGGATGCAGGGCGGTCCGCTGATGCACATTATCGCGGCCAAGGCGGTGGCATTTGCCGAGGCGCTCTCGCCGGAGTTTACCTCCTATCAGCGTCAGATCGTCGCGAATGCGAAGGCGTTGGGAGAGGCGCTGCAAGGTCACGGCTTCCGTCTGGTCTCCGGCGGAACCGATACCCATCTTCTCCTGATCGATCTGCGAGGGAAAGATCTGACCGGAAAGGCGGCTGAAATCGCGCTGGATCAGGCTGGTATCACGGTCAACAAGAACGCCATCCCATTTGACGGGGCAAAGCCGACCGTTACTTCGGGCATTCGGATCGGGACACCAGCCGTAACCACCCGGGGGATGCGGGAAGGCGAGATGAGAGAGATCGCGAACCTCATTGCCGACGTCCTGAAAGACGTGTCGAACACTGCGGCCCTGGTTGGGGTCGCGGCTCGAGTGAAAGAGCTTTGTGACGCCTTCCCGTTATACCGAGAACAGCTTGCCCTCTCCTCTCCCCACCTTACGTAGGATCCTCCGAGGGACCCGCGTGTGAAGTGTCCCTACTGTGGCAGTCTCGAAGAAAAGGTCGTCGATTCCCGTGAGGGTAAGGATGGCGCAGTCGTCCGTCGTCGTCGCCAATGCCAGCAGTGTCTCAAGCGTTTCACCACCTATGAACGGATCGAGGAGATCCACTTCATGGTCATTAAGAGCGATGGACGCCGGGAGCCGTTCGACCGGCACAAGATTCTGGCTGGATTACTCAAGGCGACCCAGAAGCGACCAGTCAGCGTCGTCCAGCTCGAAAGGATTGTGGATGAGATTGAGGGCCGCCTTGCGGAGAGGGCGGAGCGCGAAATGCCTTCTACTGAGATCGGTGAGCTGATTATGGAGCGGCTTCACGAGATTGACGAGGTGGCGTATGTCCGTTTCGCATCGGTGTATCGCCAGTTCAAAGACGTCAGTCAGTTCGTTGAGGAGGTCAAGGGCCTCCGGGAAGGGGAGAGGCGTCGGAACGCCCCGTAAAGGATAGCGATGAGTCCTTCGGGGATCGGCTCTCGAAGCGACGATGGAACTTAGCTTCACATACCTTGCATTGCTGTTCTACCTCAGCGCGAGTCTGGCGTATATGGGCTCTCTTGCAACGCGGCCCGGCAAGCTTCTCAGGGCCGCGGGTATTCTGGGCCGGGTCGGGTTTGTCCTGCATACTGGGGCCGTGGTGGTTCATCTCTACCAGCACGGCCGCCCGCCAGCCAATCTCGGCGATTGGCTCTCTTTCTATGCGTGGGCCACGGCGGCGGTATACATCATTGCCGAGATCCACTACGAAAGTAAGGTGGTCGGCTCGTTCGCGATCCCGCTGGTGGTCCTCCTGCTCGGGGCATCGGCAGCCCTGCCCAAGACGATCGAAACCCTGTCCCCGCCGCTGAAGAACTTCGGGGTCTGGGCGCACGTGGTCCTGACCCTCCTCGGGAATGCCGCCTTTGCTCTCGCCTGCTGTGGGGCACTGATGTACCTGGTCCAGGAATGGCTGCTCAAATCCAGACATCCGGGAGTGCTCTTTGAACGCCTTCCCTCATTGAAGCTTCTCGACGATCTGTGCCACTTCAGCCTTACGCTGGGCTTTCCGCTGCTCACCCTTGGCCTGTTGAGCGGCGTGTTGCTGAGCTATTCTGCGTGGGGTTCTTTCCTCTCCTGGGACGGTAGACAGATATGGTCAACCGTCACGTGGGTCTTCTACGCGGCCCTGTTGCATGGACGACTGGCAGGGGGCTGGCGGGGCCGGAAGGCCGCGATTCTGTCGATTATCGGATTCTGCGGGGTAGTCTTTGCTTCCATGTTAGCGAATCTCCTCATCAGAGGGACGCACGCATTTTGATATGGAAATTATCGCCCTTGGTCTGAGCCATAAGACAGCGCCGATTGAGCTCCGGGAGAAGCTCCACATCCCGGAGTCGGAGCTGCCGGAGATTCTGGAAGAGCTCAGTGGGTGCGGGCAGATCCTTGAGCGGATGATCCTCTCCACCTGCAACCGCGTGGAGACATACGCTGTTGTGGACGATGTGGAGGGCGCTCGTCGGTTTCTCGTGGAGTTGCTGGCCGAGCGACACAAGCTCTTGCCGGAAGCCTTCGAGCCGTCGATGTATCTGTTGACCGCCGATCAAGCGATCCGACATATCTTTCGTGTCGCATCGAGTCTTGACGCGATGGTGGTTGGCGAGTCCCAGATCCTGGGCCAGGTGAAGGCGGCGTACGCGGCTGCCCTTGAACGGGAGGCCACGGGCCCGATTCTCAATGCGCTTATGGAAAGGGCGTTTCGCGTTGCGAAGCGGGTCCGAACCGAGACCGGGATTGCCACCTCAGCCGTCTCAGTCTCGACCGCTGCCATCGAGTTGGCCAAGAAGATCTTCGGCGACCTGACAGGTCGTACGGTCATGCTGATCGGGGCCGGGAAGATGTCGGAGTTGTCGGCCAAACATCTGCTGGCCGATGGCGTGGGCACGGTTCTCGTAGCCAATCGGAATTTCGATCGCGCGGTGGAGTTGGCCGAGCGATGGGGCGGCCGGGCCGTTCGGTACGATTTCGCCAAGCTGGAGATGCTCCAGGCGGACATCGTCATCAGTTCGACCGGCGCCCCGCACCAGATCCTCTCCAAGGCCGACTTCGAGGAGATCATCGCGCAGCGCCGTAACCGTCCGATCTTTGTGATCGACATCGCCGTTCCCAGAGATATCGATCCCAAGGCTAATGAGATCGACAATGTGTACCTGTATGATCTTGACGACCTCAAAGGAGTTGTGCAAGCCAACCTTCGTGAGCGGCAGCGCGAGGCGGATCTGGCGGAGGCGATGATCGACCGTGAGGTCAGACAGTTTGCCGGGTGGCTTACAAGCCTCCATGTCGTTCCGACGATCGTGGCCATGCGCAAGAAGATAGAATCGATCCGCGAGGAGGAACTCCAAAGGATTTTTGCGAAGTTGCAGGACTTGACGCCGGAAGAGCGTCATGCTATCTCCCTCATGACCGGCTCGATTGTGAATAAGATCCTGCACGATCCGACGATGGAGTTGAAACGCCAGTCGGCCTTGAAAGAGGGCCACCTGTACGTGAATGTGCTGCGCAGGCTCTTCGGTATCAAGGAGGAATAACGTGACCGGTGTGAAGCGTAATGTACTGAAACTGGGTACGCGGGGAAGTCCGCTGGCGCTTTGCCAGGCAGGGCTCGTTTCGGAAAGCCTGACCCGGAATTGGCCCGGCCTGGAAGTCGTCATCATTCCCATCAAGACCTCCGGTGACAAGTTTCTCGATGTTGTCCTTTCGCAGGTGGGCGGAAAGGGCCTCTTTGTGAAGGAGATCGAAGAGGCCCTGCTCGATAGCCGGATCGACCTCGCAGTCCATAGTCTGAAGGATCTGCCTGCGGAGTTGGCGCCGGGCCTTTGCGAAGGAGCCGTCATGCGCCGCGAAGACCCGCTCGATGCGCTTATTGCGAGAAATAGTCTTCGGTTCATGGACCTTCCTCGTGGAGCGAGGATCGGCACCAGCAGTCTCCGCCGACAGGTCCAGTTCCTCCATCGTCGTCTGGATCTCCAGATCGTGTCCCTGCGCGGCAATGTGCAGACGCGGCTGAACAAGCTCGAGACGCTCGACCTTGAGGCCGTAGTTCTCGCGGCGGCTGGTCTTATCCGCCTTGGTCTGCAGGATCGGATTACTGAGCGCCTGCAGCCGGATCTGTGCCTGCCGGCCATCGGTCAGGGGGCGCTGGTGATCGAAATCCGGGAGGACGATCGGCGAACGGCCGAACTTGTGGAGACGCTCAATCATCGTGAGACGCGACAGGCCACGATGGCGGAACGGGCGTTCCTGCGGCACCTTGGCGGGAGCTGCGTGACGCCGATCGCTGCCTTCGGCGAGATTGAGGGCGAGGCGCTCGTTCTCACTGGAATGGTTGCGGGTCTGGACGGTAAGCGGTTGCTCAGGAACGCCGTTCGTGGGGCGGCCGGCGCGCCTGAGGCGGTGGGGCGGGCGCTGGCGGAGACGCTGCTCGCCGCTGGGGCTGAGGAGATCCTTCGGGAGGTGAATGCCCAGCTCTCGGAGAAGGCTCGATGATGGGGAAGGTCTATCTCATCGGCGCCGGGCCGGGTGATCCCGGCCTTTTTACGCTGCGTGGCGTTACATGTCTCCGCGAGGCCGATGTGATCGTCTACGACTACCTTGCCAACCCGCGTCTGCTTTCCTATGCCAGGCCTGACGCCGAGCTGATCTATGTCGGCAAGAAGGGCGGCAACTCGGATGTGGCCACACAGGCCGAGATCGATCGTCTGCTGATCGAGAAGGCTCTGACCGGAAAGGTGGTGGCGCGACTGAAAGGGGGCGACCCATTCATTTTTGGGCGGGGCGGCGAAGAAGGGGAGGAGCTATTCCAGGCAGGTATTCCCTTCGAGGTCGTTCCGGGGATCACCTCAGCGATTGCCGTACCGGCGTATGCAGGCATCCCTCTTACTCACCGCGACTACACCTCCTCCGTTGCCATTCTGACCGGACACGAGGATCCTTCAAAACAGACTTCCCTGATCGCCTGGGAGAAGGTGGCGACCGGCATCGGAACATTGGTGTTCCTGATGGGCTGCGGTAATCTTCCGACTATTGTTGACAAGCTCCTCGAGTATGGTCGGTCCAAAGATACGCCTGCCGCCGTCATGCACTGGGGTACGAAGCCTGAGCAGGAGACGGTCGCCGGTACGCTCGAAAATATCGTAGCGCTTGCTCAGATGCGCGGATTGGGACCACCGGCAGTTCTGGTAGTCGGCGATGTCGTCCGGCTTCGCGAGCGGCTGAACTGGTTCGAGCGGCGGCCACTCTTCGGAAAGCGAATCCTGGTGACCAGGACTCGTGAGCAGGCGGGTCGATTTGCCGAGTTGCTCGAAGGACAAGGAGCGGAGGTCGTGGAGGTCCCCCTCATCGAGATTGTACCGCCCAAAAGCTGGAAGCCCATGGATCAAGCCATCGAGCGGCTTGAGGCCTATGGGTGGGTGATCTTTACCAGCGTGAACGGCGTCGATGCCTTTTTCCGCCGGCTACGGGAGCATCGTCAGGATGCCAGACGCCTGGGAGCTGCGAGGATTTGCGCCATCGGATCTGCGACCGCTGATACGCTTGAGAGACACAACATTATCCCCGATATTGTTCCGGCAGAGTTCCGGGCCGAAGGGGTCATCGAGGCGCTTACGCCTTATGATCTGCAAGGCGCGAAGATCCTGCTGCCGCGGGCCGAAGTCGCGCGGGATCTCTTGCCGATAGAGCTTGAGCGGCGAGGCGCAACCGTCGAGGTGGTGCCTGTCTACAGGACGGTGCGATCACCCACTGCCAGGGACCTCTTAAAGCCGCTTTTGCAGGACCGGAAGATCGACCTCGTCACCTTCACCAGCTCCTCCACCGTCACCAACTTCGTAGAGGCACTGGCCCAGGAAGACCTCAAGACGATCTGCGAAGGGGTACGCGTTGCGTGCATCGGTCCTATTACGAAAGAGACAGCCGAACGCTTCGGCCTCACCGTCGATATCATGCCACAGCAGTACACCATCCCGACCTTCGCGGCAGCAATTGCCGATTATTTTTCGGCTTAGCGCCGAATCCGCGGCGAGTCGATTGACGGCGGAGGAGAAGGTCTGACACCGTAAGGATCACGGAAGGGAGGATTGGTTGGCTAAACGAGATGACAGCGTCATCGTTTTGTTGGTAATCCTCATCTTGGGGGCACTGATAGGCACCGTGATAGGAGAGGTCATCGCGACCATGGCGCCTGGCGGGACAATAGAAAAGATCTTCAGCAAGGGGATCAACCCGGGGCTCTCTCCGCCTGCGACGCTCGACCTGAAGGTCCTGAACATCTCCTTCGGTTTCACTGTGAAGATCAACCTCTCAAGCCTGCTGGGCATCGGTCTGGCCCTCCTGCTCTATCGGAAATTATGATTATCCTGGCTTCCGCGTCTCTCCGTCGGGAGGCGCTTCTACAGTCGCTGTGGGTCGAGCACCGGATCATTCCCAGCTTGGTTGACGAAGCGGATCCGCTGCCCGGGACAATGACGGCATCCCACGCGGAAACCCTGGCTCTTCGAAAGGCAGCCGACGTGGCAGCTCGGGTAGGGGAGGGGTTGGTCCTTGGCGCCGACACCATCGTCGAATGCAGCGGTCGCCCTCTGGGTAAACCGAAAGATCAGGGCGAGGCTCGCGAGTTTCTGCAACTGTTGAGCGGTCGGAGTCATCTGGTCGTGACGGGGCTTGCGCTCGTGCAGGCTGGCGATGACAGAACCGAGGTCGGACACGAGGTGACTGAGGTACAGATGCGAGCCTTGACGGATCAGGAGATCGACGCTTATGTGCAGACGGGTGAGCCGTTTGACAAGGCCGGTGGCTACGCGATCCAGGGCGCTGCCGAGGGTTTCATTGAGAGGATCAAGGGCAGCTTTACCAACGTAGTCGGCCTCCCGCTCGGCAGGCTGCGCACACTCCTCCTGCGATTCGGCATCGATCCGCTCCATCGGCAGGTCTGAGGGCAGGCTTTAACGAGCAGCCATCAGGAGTTGACAGCGGTACTCTGGCCAAGCCCATAGGGCCTCCGCCCCGCACGTACCCCGTCAGCCATCGGGAATCTGGGTTAAAGGGGGCTACATGCCCAAGCCTGAGTTGTTGGGTATCATCCATATCTGATAAAAGGGCTATCCAACAGTTGGGTCCTATTCAAACGTTTTGTTCAAGAGTATTTCAAGGGTCTGTCATGAGTATCGTGTTGCATTGCACATATCAATATCGTAGAGTCCGTCCAAGAGGTGTCGGCTAATATCTGTTAGGCAGTTGTGTATCGGAGGTCAGAAAATGTGGTCTTGGTTCGGGCGAGGCAAGCAGAGCAAGAATCTCACGATCGCACAATCTGGCGACAAATTCGTAAAGGTTAAGGTTAAAGACATTGACTTCTTTGGTCCTTTCTCAGAATCCAGTAATCGCCGCTACCTTGTGGCGTGGTCTGACTTCGATTCTTCGTCAGGACGTGGAGGATTCCGAGAAGGGGGACTTGGAACCTACATCTTGGCTGAATATGGAACCGTAGTCGCCATTGGCAATGCAGAAAGACCTAACGATGGCAAGGTTGCGGACAATGGCGCGTTCATATTCAATGACTGGATGTTTGGAGAAGGGCTTAAGGGCACATTCTTGGCTTTTGACAGGAACGGCAATAACATCCTTCGCCACGGGTTCTCTGCAAACCTTTTGAATAACGGCATTTCCTGCAACGGCGAGTATGCCGTATGCCAACTGTGCAACAGCGACACCGAGGACGGGAGTATTCTGGCCTTTTTTGATTTGAGAGATGGAAAGCTTCTCTGGAAGAAAATCCCAGAAACAGGGTGGGCTCATGAATACACGTTTGACATCGAGAAACGTCTGCTAACCCTCACCTACCGAGACACTGGCCAGTTTACCTACAGCTTTGATGGGGCATTTCTGGATCAGGCCAAGTGGGAAAAAGTCTCTTTCGAACGGGCTACTGGTTTTGAACTCCACCTCCGTGCCAAAGAGAAGCTCACTCTCGCCAAACGGACAGGGGCTAAATCGGATTTCCTAAGCATCCTTGAGCTACTTGGGATTGCGCTCCGACGTGGCGTGGATCAGTACCCAAACGAACAGGCAGCTATCTACAGAACGATGGGTGAAATCAAAGAAATGCTCGGCGAATCATCTGAGGCGCTCGCCCTATACGAAAGAGCTTTAAGCCTCAACCCCAAAGTTGGGTTAAAGCGCAAGGTTGCTGCAATGAAGGCTGGCCATGCCTAACCTTACGGTCGAGAGGGACGCTCCGCAAGCGGGCTTCATCCGCCCGCTCTGCGCCGCTCACCTTCAACGTTAGGCCTACTGATGGCTGGCAAGCGGCAACACTTCCTCCCCCGATTCCTTCAGGAAGGCTTTGCGAGCCATACGAGTGGCGACGCGGCATTCACATGGGTCTACCGGAAAGGGGCGCCGCCCTTTAACGCGAACATCATTAACGTCGGTGTTGAGGGCCTGTTCTACACGGAGGAAGATGACACGCAGGCAGATGACCTCATCACAGATGCGGAGGGCCCCTTCAGCACGCTAGTGCAGACCCTTAGGACAAGCACACCCGCTGCTGTATCAGAGCCACAGATCCCACGGCTGATTGCTCATCTCGAAGTACGGACAAGGCATCTGAGGCAGAGCTTCCTCCGAGCGGGCGACTTCCTCGTCTCCAGGCTTCTTGATTTCATGGCCGACGAGCAGGCGTTTATCGCCTACTTGGAAAGACAATTCCGCAAGGATCCTTCCATCCTTCGAGACTCGATGTCGAAGGAGATCGCGAGACAGGGACTCCCACAGGTGTTACTTCAACCGCTCATCCAGCTAAGCGCTCCGATCCTCCCTGCGCTCATGGCGAAGCTTAGACCGATGCTGCCGAAGTTGGCCGAGGCGCTACGCTTGACCCTTCCAAAGACGCTGAAGGACGCCGCCAAATCGGGCCACATCAGAGCTTTGAAGAAGACGATCTCTCCGGAAGTCAAAATCCAGCGATACGAGAGTCTCGCCTACTCGGTAGTCGAAGCCGCCGACGGTCCTCTGCTCCTGGGAGATTCCGTGATCCTATTTCGCGTGCAAGGGCCAAGACCCTACAAGACGTTTCTTGATAAGGACGATGTCCTGAGCTCGGTCATTCTGCCATTGAGCTCCACGAGAGCTGTCGTCGGCGCATGCGAACCCGTCGGCGTGTTGCCGCCCGACCTTTTACGAGCAACCGCCCGCTGCTCGCTAGAGTACTTTATAGCTGCGGCGAAAACTGACGCGAACAACATCCTTAAGGACGAGATTGGGGAAGATGCGGCTCCTATCACGAGAGTAGAGCTGGAAGAAATAATCAGTGAGTTGATAAAGAAGTAGATGGGCCCAACCACGCCTTCCAACAGACGCGCCGCAAAGGGCGCGCTGCTGGAGCGAACGTTCGGCCCTGCCGGTGCAGGTGTCGTGGCGGAGTGAATGATCATTGACAAGCTGTAATCGTTCGATTACACTCTTTCTATGTTCTTGATCAAACCCCTGCCCGAATTTACCGAATGGCTGGACGGGCTGTCCGATGCGTCGGTGCGCGGGGTGGTCGCGGCACGCATCAAGCGTCTGGAGCGCGGCTTGATGGGGGACGTGGAGCCAGTCGGCGACGGGGTATGGGAGTTGCGCATTCATTTCGGTGCAGGCTGGCGCATTTATTTCGTGCAGCGTGACGGTCAGTTGATGGTGTTCTCGTTGGCGGCTCCAAGCGCACCCAGAAGACTGACATCAAGCGCGCCGAGGCATTAGCGGCGCTCTTGGACTAAGTGAAGGAGATGACCATGACCCAACGTATCAAAGTGGCTGACTTGCCCGCGTTTGATGCCGCGCCGTATCTCGACAGCGAGGCGGCGATTGCGGCTTACCTGACGGATATTCTAGAAGCGAACGATTCGGCGTTGCTGGCGTCGGCCTTGGGAGATATCGCTCGGGCGCGTGGCATGAGCGAGATTGCCAAGGCATCCGGACTGACCCGCGAAGCCTTGTACAAGGCGCTCAGACCCAATGCAACGCCGCGCTACGATACCATCGCTAAAGTCTGTAGGGCGCTGGGGGTGCGGCTGGTGGCCCAGGCGATTCATGCGTGAGTCTCCAAAGTCTGAGCCGCGGTAGGCTGCTCAACCTGAACACCCACTCCCTTCATGTGGTAGACTATGGAGAATATGCGGATCGTGCACACTTGGCGCATAAGTCAGTGATGGCGTACAATAAGTTTGTTGCCGGAGGTCTTCCCATGAGAGCAAAGGAAACCGTAAGGGAGCTGCTCGATCGTTTGCCGGATGACTGCAGCCTGGACGATGTGCTCTATCATCTCTACGTCGTTCAGACGATTCAGCAGGGTCGTGCTGAGGCTGATGCAGGGTATCTTATCAGTCACGCCCAGGTTGCAGAGGCGCTCCGGCAGAAATGGCAGCTCGGCGTCGGCCAGTAGTCTGGACTCCCAGCGCGCAGGCTGCACTCGATGGTGCGCTCGAGTACATCGCTCAAGAGTCGCTCGAAGGCGCGCAACGAGTCCTTCATGCTACGCTTGATCTCACCACATCTCTTGAGACCCTCAGCGAGCGTGGGCGTATCGTCCCTGAGCTTGATGATCCTTCGGTTCGCGAGGTCTTCGTCTATTCATATCGCCTCATCTATGAAGTCCGGGGGTCGGAGGTCCGCATAGTTGCTTTCCTTCATGGAGCGAGAGACTTCGCTCGCTGGTGGCGGGCTCAGACTTGAAGTCGGGTGATTCGATACGGTTGTAACCACCTTCGCAGCAATGCGCACAGAGCCATGGTAAAGCAGATTGAAGCGAAGCGGGAGTACATTCTCGGCATCACGGGGGCGAGCGGGGCGGTCTTGGGCATTCGCACGCTCGAAGTGCTCCGCGAGCTTGGGCTGCCTGTCCACCTGATTGTGTCCGAAGGGGCGAAGGCGACTCTTCGAGAAGAAAGCGGACGCACGGTGGAGGACCTCAAGCACCTCGCCACCTTTTTCCACGAGGATCGGGACCTCGGCGCGTCCATCTCAAGCGGCTCCTATGTCTCGCCAAACGTGAGCGCAATGATTGTCTCGCCTTGTTCGATGAAAAGCCTGGCGGCCATCGCCACCGGCTACGCCGAGACCTTGATCGCCCGAGCGGCTGATGTTGTCGTGAAGGAGGGGAAGCGTCTTGCGCTGGTGGTGAGGGAGAGCCCCTTTACCGCCATCCATCTCGAACAGATGTTGACATTGGCAAAATCGGGCGTCAGAATCATTCCGCCGGTACCGCCGTTCTATCAGAGGGCGACAACGGTCGAGGAGTTGGTGGATCAGATCGTCGGGCGGGTGCTGGACCAGATCGGGCTATACACCGACCTACCGAATCGATGGCGGGGCACAGGATAACGATCCTGGTACTGCTGGTGATTACCCTCACCTGACTCGTTATCTGCTTCCGTTCGCTGCTATTCCATGCTATACAATAAAGGTAAGTGACCAGTAAGATGGTTAGACTGAAGGCTAAAGGAAAGCCGAAGTACATAAAGTATCAAGCACCGCGTAACGTTCGCGGTAGGTTATACAAGACCCTATATGAAGGATAATCTAGCATGATGGGACAGGGATTCTTGCAGGTTATTGCCAATGGCGGGATCACGATGGTGGTCCTCGGAATATTTTCGATCTTTTCGCTCGCGGTGATCGGCGAGCGGTTCTATACATATTACAAGGCTCAGCAAGCTACCGGACAGGTGGCCGAAAAGGGGTTACAGTATGTGGCGGATGGGAAAATGGCTGAGGCGCTCCGCCTCTGTGAACGGAATAGCGGCAGCCCAGTTGCCAGGGTCCTGGAGGCCGGTCTCCTGGCCATCATCGATCGGGAACATCCGGTTCTTTCCGACAAGCAGTTTTCGCGTCGGCTGGAATCGTGCAAGGGGGCTATGCAGCGAGCTACCTCCACGGAAATCTCCCGCCTGGAACGGTATTTGGGGTCATTGGCGACCCTGGGCAATGTCAGCCCGTTCGTCGGCCTCTTCGGGACGGTTCTGGGGATTATTCGAGCCTTTGAAGCGATTGCCAAGACGGGATCCGGCGGGATTGGTACCGTATCCGCCGGGATAGCCGAGGCGCTCGTGGCAACAGCCGCCGGCTTGTTTGTGGCGATTCCCGCGGTCATCGCGTACAACTATTTCGTCGGTAGAGTGAAGCTTTTTACCGCAGCAATGGATAATGCGGCTTCAGCAATGGTGGATAGTTTGTTGGATCAGGCCGCTCATCACGAAGACTGAAGAGGACAGACATGCAGGCGAACGGTGGAAAAGATCGGCGAATGCTTTCGGAAATCAATGTGACCCCTTTGGTGGACGTCACACTCGTCTTATTGATCATCTTCATGGTGACAACCCCGATGCTCCAGCGAGGGACCGATGTCCAGCTCCCGACAGCACAGGCGTCGCAAGTGAAAGAGGAGCAGCGCGTCACCTTGACGGTGACGAAGGACAGCCGCATTTTCGTCAATAATGAAGAGGTACCCCGGCAGGAGCTTGAAGCCCGCCTCAAATCCATGGCCGGACCTGGGAAGGAGCGGGTTCTGTACCTGCGCGGCGATGCCAGGGTCCCTTACGGGTTCGTCATTGATGTGATGGATGCCATTAAATCGTCGGGTATCGAGACGGTTGGGATGATCACCGAGCGAGGGGGGTCCAGATAATTCGCTTTACGGTTGTGAGGCTGCACCCGGTATGTTCAGACTGATCCCACGGGAAGAGAAATTCTTTGAGTTCTTCGATAAGGCGGCCAATAACATATTGGAAGGCGCAAAAGTCCTCGTTCAGATGACGGATGAACCCGGCGCGGACTTTCAGGAACGATGGAAGCGACTCGAGGAGCTCGAGCACGTGGGAGACAAAATCACCCACCAGATTATCCGAAAGCTGAACCGGACATTCATTACCCCCATCGACCGCGAAGACATTCACAGTTTGGCCGTGGCGCTGGATGACGTCATGGACCTGATCGAGGCATCGGCCTCTCGCATGAATCTTTACAAGATCAAGCAGCCCACCGAGGAGGCCGGGAAGCTTGCTCAGGTCATCCTGAAATCGGCGGAGGAGATTGTCAAGGCGGTGTCGAACCTCGAGCGGATGGACGATGTCATGGAGCATTGCATCGAGATCAATCGACTGGAGAATATGGCCGACGACATCAGCCGAGAGGCGATTGCCGGTCTCTTTGACAAGGGACACGATCCGATGGATGTGATCAAGTGGAAGGAGATTTACGAGACGATGGAGATGACCACCGACGGGTGTGAAGATGTGGCCAACATCGTCGAATCAGTGGCATTGAAGAGCGCCTGATCCCCGTGATTCCTCTCGTCGCGAACATACCACGCTATCCCGCCGTATAACAACCCGCCTATGCTGAAGTTTGTTGTTCTGAGTATCCTGATCGCGCTGATCTTCGACTTCATTAACGGCTTTCACGATGCCGCCAATTCGATCGCGACTGTGGTGTCCACCCGCGTGCTCTCGCCGATGCAGGCCGTGATCTGGGCCGCGTTCTTCAACTTTGTCGCTGCATTCGGCTTCGGGGTCAGCGTGGCGACGACCATCGGAAAGGGGGTCGTCCGACCTGAGGCGATCAATGAATATGTCATCCTGGCCGCCCTCGTCGGCGCCATTGCGTGGGACCTGATCACCTGGCACTATGGCATTCCAAGCAGTTCGTCCCATGCGCTGATCGGAGGGCTGGCCGGGGCGGCGATTGTCAACGCCGGCATCTCGGCCCTGATCCCAGCCGGCATCTACAAGATCCTTCTGTTCATCGTTCTTTCCCCGCTGCTGGGTCTTGTCCTGGGATTCGGGATCATGGTAGCCGTCATCTGGGTCTTCTGGCGGTTTCGCCCTAGTCGGGTAGACCGCTGGTTCAGGCGGCTGCAGCTTGTCTCGGCTGCGCTGTACAGCCTTGGACATGGGACCAATGACGCTCAAAAGACGATGGGAATCATCGCGGGCCTCTTGTTCAGCGCGGGCTACCTGGGTAAGGAGTTCTACGTCCCGATCTGGGTCATCCTGGCCGCCCATGCGGCGATCGGTCTGGGAACACTGGCCGGCGGCTGGCGTATTGTCAAGACGATGGGGATGCGGCTGACGAAGCTCAGGCCGGTCGGCGGCTTCTGCGCTGAAACTGCGGGGGCCGCGACACTGATCGGCACCGCCATTGCGGGCATTCCGGTCAGCACTACTCATACCATTACCGGCGCCATTTCCGGGGTCGGGGCGACCAGCCGTCTCTCGGCGGTGCGGTGGGGGGTGGCCAGACAGATTGTCTGGGCCTGGATCCTCACCATTCCCCTCTCTGCCGCCATCGCCGCCGCCTCATTTGCTCTCATCAAACTCTTCCTGTTTTTCTAGATATGGATCGCATGACCCTGACGTAGTTTGGAGCAAGAGATGTTCGGACTGTCCCCCCACGAACTACGGGCCTTGATGGCGCCCTATGTGGCGCACTGGGGATACCTCCTCATTGGCGTGATCGTAGTGCTTGGTAATGTCGGAGTCCCGGTTCCTGAGGAGACGGCATTGCTGGTCGGCGGCTATTTTGCGGCGAAGGGGAAGCTGAGCCTCTGGGGGTTGATTCCGACGGCGATTGCGAGCGCTACCGGCGGGGACAGTCTGGGGTACTGGCTTGGAAGTCGCGCGGGGCGACGACTCCTCATACAGTATGGAGCGGCGTTAGGGGTGACGCAGCAACGATTGGCGCGAACTGAAAAGTTGTTCGGACGATACGGTCCCAGGACGGTCTTCCTCGCCCGCTTCGTCGGCGGTCTTCGATTCATGGCGGGACCCATGGCCGGGGCATTGGGTATGCCTTTCCCTCGCTTCTTCCGCTACAACCTGGCTGGGGCGGTGGTGTACTGTTCGACGATTGTCTGCCTTGCATATTTTTCAGCCCACTTCTTCGACCGGGTGGTCCACCTTATAGCTATGGCAAACTGGATTCTGGCCATCCTTGTGCTCTTGGCGACAGTGGGTTTCGTCGGATGGTGGTTGTGGCGCGTGCGACTTCAGTATAGCAAGGGCTGAGTCGAATATGCGCGGGCGGCTGCCGAATTTACCGCGCCTCTAGGGCCGTCCGTTCGCGGCGCTCCTGCCACCGCGCCAAGTAGGGCGTAGATGGTTGGCAGCGCCGGCAATGTAAGAGATCCGACTTTTTTCTTGACACATCCGGTGCTCCGCAGTTAATATTTTGTGGTGATGATCGACCGTCATGCAGGAGGTCGTCATCGGACAATCGAATCGATTCCTCGATAGGTGAGGCTCCCGCGCAACACACAGGCCACTGCCCCAAAGCGTCCAGAGACGCGTGATGGCGGGGTAGAACAGGGATTCTCGGATTAAGGGTCTCTCTAAGGTGGCTGAGGCGGCAACGCTTCTGACGGGGCGCGGAGCTGAAGCTTGAGCGAGCAGGGGAACCGGATCGGCGCTCGTGGACCGGTCCGGGGAAACTTAGAGGCCCTTTTCCTCGCTCTGAGGGAAAGGGCTTTTTGCGTTTCCCCATGCGGTAGAACTTCTTGGAGAGGAGATGATATGGACGGTGGCACTAGCCAGCCTCCGTTAGGAGGCGATTCCCCCACGGGAGCCGTGGAGTCGCAAGTCTGAGCCGATAGACCTCATCCCTTCACGCCTATCACCTCGTACTTCGCGTCCCCACGGAGCTCCGTGGCCGATGCGGGGGTGAAGGCGGCCTCCTGCCGATCTTTTCACTTTCCCGTACAGTATCACGCATTCTGATAGTTGTCCGGGCGCGTTGCGGCGCCTGCGGGCGGACCTCTGCCCGGTCCTGTCCGCCGACGGTCGCAGCCGTCCCTGGTACGGCCGGCATCCGCTTGGACGCCAGCCTTGGAAGGAGACGGGCTCATGACCACGGAAATCCTGACAACTCCACACGGTGGCCTCGACGCACAGGCGCGCCCCGTGCCGGGCTATGTCGTCAAGACGCCATGGGCGCGGAATCTTCTGACCTTTTTCTTGGTGTCCGGCCCAGGCCTTATCGTGATGGAGGCGGACAACGACGCGGGGGCGGTCTCAACCTACATCCAGGCCGGCGCCCAATACGGGACCTCACTCCTCTGGCTTCTCCTGGTCCTCCTGCCCTGCACGTACTTCGTGCAGGAGATGGTTGTGCGCCTCGGTATTGCCACAGGGAAGGGGCATGCAGCCATAATCTACCGGCGGTTCGGCAAGTGGTGGGGCCTGTTCTCCCTAGTCGATCTCGAAGTGGTGAACTTCCTGACGCTGGTCACCGAGTTCGCTGCCATCGATCTAGCGCTGAGGCAGCTCGGCGTGGACCCGCGCATTGGCGTGCCGTTCGCCGCCCTCGCGCTGATGACCATAGTCCTCACCGGAAGCTACCGGCGCTGGGAGCGGGTGGTCGTGGTCCTGTGTCTCCTGGATCTCACCTGGTTCGTGCTGGCCGTCTGGGTGAAGACGCCCCTCTGGGCAGTGCTGCATGGCGCGGTGCCGAGCCGTCCGCCGGGACGTCCCACCGCCGACTACATATTCCTGGTGATCGCCATCGTTGGGACGACGATTGCCCCTTGGCAGCTCTTCTTCCAACAGAGCTGCATCGCCGACAAGCGACTCCGCTTCGCCGACCTGAAGTGGGCGCGGCTGGACACGCTCGTGGGGGCGGTGTTCACGATCCTGGTTGCCGGCGCCATGATGCTGGTGGGGAACGCCTCCAGGCAGCACGACCTGGCCTTCGCGGATCCCGCCAAGATGGCGACGGACCTAGCCCCCAGCCTTGGCGTGGCATTCAAGACAGGCGTCCTACTTATGATGATCAACGCAGCGGTGCTGGGAACGACCGCCATCTCGCTCTCGAGCGCCTGGGCGTACGGCGAGAGCAAAGGCTGGGCCCACAGCCTCCAGCTCTCCCCACGCGGGGCTCCGGGGTTCTACGCGGTCTACCTCTGCTCCGTGGCCGCCGCGGCCGGGATCGTCCTTATCCCCGGGGTGCCCCTCCAGCTCTTCATCCTCGGGGTGCAGGTGCTGGCCGGGATCATGCTCCCCTCGGCCATCATCTTCCTACAGTTGCTCCTCAACGATCGGGAGGTGCTGGGAGAGCAGTACGCGAACAAGCGTTGGAACAACTGGGTGAACTGGACGATTATCGTCGTCCTGTTCGTCCTCTCATTAATCTTGGCGGCCCAAGTGGTCGCCCCTCGCCTCTTCCCATCGGCCTGAGGCGCAGAGAGCCAGTTTACAGGAGGAACGCACTATGGCCTTGCTGCGACACACCGTGACAGTCGACCCCGAGATGGGGACCATGCCAGAGAATCACTACCTGGTGATCCACCCGCTGGACGACCGTCCGGAGACTAAGGTGGACACGGAGTCTCTAGGCCGTATGCCCATGACGCGAACCGTCCGGATCTCCCTTTTAAGTCTTAGGGCGTACCTTCTCGTCATGGGTAGCTTGGTGGCGTACCAGTTTATCCATCTGGCTGGTTTCTTCAAGTAAGCGGTGGAGAGGCATGGGTCCGGACCTATACGACCAACCTCAAAGGAAACATGATCACAAACCTCCGCAGGACCATTCTGATCACATACGCCCTGCTCGCTTGCATCCTGCCGACGCTGGCCTCGGCGCAGGAGCAGGATTGGAATTGGCATGTGCAAAATACGGACGTCGTCCAGTGGCATCCGCGGTTTCCTGCCAGGTTCTCCGGACCGCAGAGTCTAAGTAAGACGAGTGCGGCCGAAGAGACCGTATCGGTGGATCTGTACGGGGGGATTCGGTTATGGGAAGGGGCGGAACTGCACGCGGATGGGCTGATGTGGCACGGGTTTGGCCTGAGCGATACCCACGGTGTGGCCGGCTTCCCGAGCGGCGAAGCCTTTCGGATAGGAACCGGCTTGCTCAAAGGGACGCTGGCGCGTCTGTTCGTGCGCCACACCATTGGGTTGGGCGGCGAGCAGGAAACCGTCGAGGACGACCAGCTACAACTGGCTGGCACGCGGGATGTGTCCCGGATAACGCTCACACTGGGGAAGATCAGCGTAAAGGACCTTTTCGATGGCAATGCGTACGCCAACGACTCGCGTACCCAGTTCCTGAATTGGAGCCTGATGGCGAACGGGGCATGGGATTACCCGGCCGATACCGTTGGGTACACGATCGGGTTCGCCGCTGAATTGAATCGCCCGCTCTGGGCGGTGCGGTATGGAATCTTTGAGGTACCGAAGCACCTCAATGGAGAGGCGTTTGACCGACACCTTCTGAAGGCTTGGTCTATGGTGACGGAGATCGAGCGCCGCTACGCCGTAGCGAGCCATCCAGGGACGGTTCGGCTACTCGCGTACGTTACGCGAGCGCACATGGGCAGGTATCAGGATGCGCTCAATGCCCTCACCCGGCCCGCGGACACCACCCCCTTTCGGAGGGGCTATCACAGCAAGTTCGGCGTCGGAATGAATATGGACCAGGAGCTTGTCAAGGGGGTTGGGGTGTTCATGCGGCTGGGGTGGAGCGACGGGCAGACCGACTCGTGGATGTTCACCGACGTGGACCGCACCGCCTCGCTCGGCCTGAGCATCAAGGGGCGATTCTGGAAGCGCCCGGATGATACCGTCGGTGTGGCGGGCGTCTTCAACGGTATTACCAGTGTTCACCGGAAATACCTCGCCGCGGGAGGATTAGGAATTCTTGCCGGAGACGGCACGTTGTCGTACGGCGGGGAGCGGCTTACGGAGGTGTACTATGACGCAAACCTCTGGAAAAGCCTCCATGCCGCGTTGGATTATCAGTTCATCGTGAACCCGGCCTACAACCGCGATCGCGGCCCGGTCTCGGTCTTCGGTATGCGAGTGCATTGGAGTTACTGATCGGCGTAGCAGCCTTCAGGTAGTTTGACGCTCGCGGCGTTCCTGCCGCCGCGCCAGCAGGGCGTAGACAGCCGGCAGCACCAGCAATGTGAGCGCCGTTGATGAGATTAAGCCTCCAATGACCACGCGCGCCAGCGGCTGCTGGATCTCGGCGCCGATTCCGTGCGACAATGCCGCCGGCAGAAACCCGATGACCGCCACGATCGCGGTTACGATGATCGGTCTGAATCTGATCTCACACCCCCGGAGTACGGCATCGCGGAGCGATAAGCCCTCTTCTTCATAAGCTCGATGGATCCATGAGACCAGCACGACACCGTCCAGCACGCTCACGCCGAAGACCGCGATGTACCCGACCGCTGCAGAGATGCTGAAGTTGGTGTGCCAGAGGTATAAGGCCAGCGTGCCACCGATGAGCGCAAACGGCAGATTCAACATAATCAGCAGGGCGTGACCGATGGACTGGAACGTGCCGAAGAGTAGGATAAAGATGATAAAGATCACCAGCGGTACGATGATATACAGGCGCGCGAGCGCCCGCTGCTGATCCTCGAACCGCCCGCTCCACGTCATGTTGTAGCCTTGAGGTAATCTCACGGCCGCGTCTACCTTATGCATGGCTTCAGCCACTAGACTGCCCATGTCACGTCCTCGGACAGACCACTTGATCGCCACTCGCCGAATGTTGCCCTCGCGCAGAATCTGGACTAACCCATCGGTCTTGCCGATCTCGGCGAGTTGACCGACCGGAACGCGCTCCCCGTTCGGCGCGCTGATCGTCAGGCTTCGTACGTTTGCGAGCGGATCTCCGCCCTGCGAGAGCCGCACCGCCAGATCGAAGCGCCGTTCGCCCTCGAACACCACTGTAGTCGTTCGGCCTTTGGTAGCTGCCTCGATCGCATCCTGCACGTCCTGGACATTGATCCCGTAGCGGGCTGTCGCGCCTCGATCCACCACAACCTGAAGCTGCGGCTGACCCACGAGATGATCGAAGTCCAGGTCTGCCACGCCGCGAATGCCGCTCAGTACGCCCACGATCTCTTTTGCCTTAGTCTCCAGCACAAACAGATCAGGGCCGTATAGCTTGATGGCCAACTCACCTTTGACGCCTGCCATCGCCTCGTCCACATTATCCTTGATCGGTTGCGAGAAGTTCGTTGTGATGCCGGGAATGCTCGCCAGCGCTCCGCTCATCGCCTCGATGAGTGCCTCCTTGTTCTTGACGGTCCACTCTTCCCTGGGCTTGAGCGCGAGGTAGAATTCGGCGTTGTCCGGACCATTCGGATCGGTTCCATCGTCAGGCGCGCCTAGTTGGGACACCACCGTACGCACCTCCGGGAATACGAGGAGCCGTTCACGAATCTCATGTGTGTATGGGCGAGCGCCTTCGAGCGAAATTCCGACAGGGAACTTGACTCGTAGCCAGATGTCGCCTTCGTCGAGCTCAGGCAGAAACTCCTTACCAAGCGCTGCAAAGACCAGCAACGCCAGCAAAAGCAGGCCACCTGCGCTGAGCAGTGGAACGAGCGGGCGGTCGATACACCACCTGAGCGCGGGCAGGTAAGCTCGCCGAAGCCAGACCAGGAGTGGGCTTTCGCGCTCCGATGGCGGACGGTGGAAGAGGAGTGTTGAGAGTACGGGGATCACCGTTAGTGTTAAAAGGAGTGAGCCGATGACGGCGAGTGAGATGGTGACGGCCATCGGCTGGAACAGTTTTCCCTCTATCCGCTGAAAGGTGAGGATCGGCACATAGACGGTCATGATGATCAGCACAGCAAAGGTCAAGGGCTTCGCGACCTCCATGGCGGCCTGCTGGACTCCATGCGTGCCTCTCTGCCCTGTCGATCTGTGCTCGCTAAGATGGCGGAGAATATTCTCCGTCATGACGACGGCGCCATCAACGATGATGCCAAAGTCGATCGCCCCGAGCGACAGCAGGTTGGCCGGAATGCCGCGCAGATCCATGAAGATGAAGGCGAACAGGAGCGAGAGCGGGATCGTAATTGCCACGATACATGCCGCCCGCAGGTTGTAGAGAAAAAGCGAGAGCACCAGGATCACGAGCGCTGCGCCCTCAATGAGGTTACGCATGACGGTGGTCACGGTCGTATGCACCAGCCGGTCGCGACTGTAGTAGGGGCGCATCTGGACACCGGGAGGCAGAAGCTTCTGAATCTCCTCGATCTTTTTCCGTGCGCCCTCAATAACCTGCCCGGGGTTCTCGCCCTTCCGCATGAGGACAATGCCTTGCACGAGATCGTCTTCGTGGTCGCGCCCCAGCATGCCAAAGCGGATGGCGTGGCCGATGCCGGCCTGTCCGATATCGCGGATACGGACCGGTGTACCCCGTTGGGCGGCTACGACGATATTCTCGATGTCGCGGGTGGACTGGATGAGACCGATGCCACGCACCATCAGCGCGTACTCGCCTTGGGGGATATAGCTACCGCCGGCATTCGCGTTGTTGGCGGAGACGGCGTCAAACACCTGCTTCAGTGTCAGGTTGTAGGCGCGAAGTCGCGCCGGATCGACGGTGATCTGGTACTGTTTGATCCCGCCGCCCCAGGAGACGACATCTACCACGCCTGGGACCTTTCGGAACTCTCGTTCAAGCACCCAATCCTGAAGCGCTTTCAGTTCTACCAGCGGCATCGTCTTCGATTCGAGCGTGTAGCGGTACACTTCGCCGATGACACTCGACAATGGCCCGAGGCTAGGCTTGGCGTCCGGAGGAATCTCCGCCTGCGAGAGACGCTCCTGCACCTGCTGCCGGGCCCAGTAGTTGTCGGTGCCGTCGGCGAAAAGGACCCGGATATTCGAGAGCCCGAAGATCGATGTGGAGCGCAAGAACGTGATCTTCGCGACGCCATTCAGCTCCTTTTCGAGCGGGATGGTGATGTGACGCTCAACCTCCTCGGCCGCATGGCCAGGCCAGAGCGTAATAACGTCAACCTGGACATCTGCGACATCCGGATACGCCTCGATCGGCAGCCGATAGAAAGACACGATCCCACCGACTGTCAGTAAGAGCGCGAGCGCCAGCGTGATAAAGCGCTGATGCAGCGCAAAGGTGATAAGGCGCCGGATCATTTGGCTGTCTTCTTTAGAAGGATGCTGCCGGTGCTGACCACGCGGTCCTGGGGGGTGACCCCATCCAGAACTTCAACAGCACCGTCAAGGTCGACGCCGACCTTGACCTCGCGCCGGTCGTACTCGTCCTTCCCTCTGGCGATGAGCACGAATGTCTCACCATCCTCGCGATGAACCGCGCTCTGGGGCAACGCCAGGACGCGAGCGGAGCCGGTCAGGATGGCGACCTTCACGAACATCTCCGCCTTGAGCGCGCGTCCTCTATTCGGAACCACCACGCGGACTTTGACTGTCCGCGTTTGGGGATCGACCGAATCGCTGATATAGGTCACCTGGCCCTCGTACCGCTCACTGGGGCAGCAGGCCAGCGTCACTCCCGCCGTCTGTCCGACGCGGACCTTCGACACATCTGGCTCGTACACGTCAGCCAACACCCACATGGTGCTGAGATCGGAAATGAGGAAGAGATTGGGCGGAGTATCAGACTGACCGTACGCGACCACCTGTCCCGGGATGACGTTCCGCTCGACAATGACGCCGCCACGTGGCGCTGTTACAACGACCGTCGTCGACGTATCCGTCCGCGCCGCGATGTCGTTGAATTGCGAATCCGGGACACCCAGGGTTCGCAGGCGTGAGGCCGACCGCTCCTCTTCGACCATAGCTTTTCGATAGTCGTTCTCCGTGTCGCGAAGCTCCTTCTGTGCAATAGCTTTTACTTGGAACAGCTCACGGGCGAGTGTGACGGCCTTTTCGGCGTGCTCGAGGTCAGATGCGGCCTTGGCATAATCCGACTTGGCGGTGCCGAGATCGGGACTGTCCAGCACCAGGAGCCGGTGGCCTCGCTCGACGATGTCGCCGGGGTGCGCCAGGACTTCAGAGGCACGGCCTGTTACCGGGGCGTTTACCCGGACAAGTCGCTCTTCGTTAAACTGGACCTTTCCCGTTGTTTCGAGTACCTGCTGGCGGGTTCGGTATTCTGGCGAAGTGATCTTCACGGTCTCTACCGCGGCGTCGGGAGACTTTGGTTCGGGTGCCGGCTTCGCAGGCGTCCCCGGCGATGTGGACGAGCCGTCGCCGCACGCGGCACACAATATTGTCACAAGCAGAAGAGGGAGGAAACGAAAGCGCATACGCATTCTCCAGTGGGCTGCAGCCCCGGTACGAAGACGAGTATGGGCGTCGGTCATTTGGCTACATCCATTCCTACCACCGCATTAAGCTGGTGAAGGTTCGTCAGGTAGGTTGCCAGCGCCTGGCGGTAAGCCAATTGTACGCCCCGATAGGTTCGCTCCGCTTCAAGCAGGTCCAGGATAGATGTCCGACCACTCTTGTACGCAAACTCGGCGATCTCCCTGGACTCCTTGGCCCGGTTGAGATAGACCTGTTCGTAGAGCCGAACCCGCTCCCGGCTGGTCCGGAAGGCGGCATAACCCACCTCCACGTCGTTGCTAATCTGGTTGCGGACAGCCTCAGCAATCGAGGAGGCGCGGATCGCCTCCGCTCGGGTCCTGGCAATCTCTCCCTGATTTCGGTCGAAGATGCGGAGCGGGAAGCTGAAGCCAAAGCCGACGTGGTTCTCTGTGGGGCCTTTTGGAAAGCCCGGCCAAAGCCAGGTGGGCACGTTTGGTTCCGTGTGGTGGTAGCCGAGCGTCAAGGAGACGTC
Organism: Candidatus Methylomirabilota bacterium; assembly: GCA_028870115.1. Lineage (NCBI taxonomy): Bacteria > Methylomirabilota (SeqCode) > Candidatus Methylomirabilota bacterium. The sequence goes on along the minus strand of JAGWQH010000103.1, from coordinate 75,253 downwards.
GGTATAGCTATTGGCAATGGCCAGCCTGATGTCCGCCTCCGTCTTCTTCTTCAAGGTTTCGACTGAACGGAGGTCCGGCCGGTTACGGAGGGCAAGCTCGTTCAAGTCGGCCAGCGACATGTCGAACGCTCTGAACTGGAGTTCGCCTTCGATCTCGAACTCCTCAGCCAGCTCCGGAGTGGCCAGCAATGTCTTCAAAGTCGTCCTGGCCGTTTTCAGGGCCAGGGTCGCGTCTTGTACGTCGTTTTCAAACTGGAGCTTTTGGAGCTCGATCTTTAGCAGATCGGCCCCCGCGATGTCGCCCTTCTGAAACCGGATCTTGTTGAGGTCTTCTACCTCCCGATAATTCTTGAGGTTCGCCTGGGCCAGCTCCAGGTTTGATTTGGCCAGCAGGGCGTCCGTAAACGTCTTTCGTACTAAGAACACGAGACCTCGTCGGACGTCGGTAAAATCGCTCGTAGCAATATCGGTGGAGAGCTTCGCGCTGTCAATCCGACGCCCGCGTTTACTCCCACGCTCAAAGAGCTGGGTCACGGCAGCGGTAAAGTCTTCCGACTCATTGGAGAACACCGGATTCGGATGGAGCCCAGCAGTCACCTCGTTGGCCTTGGCGGAGACGATGCCCAATGACTGTGCTCGTAGCGTCGGGTTGCGCTGGAGCGCTAGCTCCACGGCCTGTTCCAATGTCAGGTTTCGGATCTCGGCGGCGGTCGCGTAGAGAGGCAACATGATAAATGCGAGGGCCGCCGCCCATAGAAGGGGGCGGAATAGCGTCATCTCGACCTCCTTTTCCTAACGGGTCGTAGCACTCAAAAACAAAACTGGATATTGAAAACGGAGGTTAGGCTGAACGTTGTGCGGGTTCGCTTCCCTGTGCGGAGGATGCGGACTCCGGCTGGGTCGCATTACGGGTGTGGACTATGCGGTAGCTGGGTGTTGAAGGAAGCGTGGGGCGAGACGCGAGAGAATTGTAGTGTATCGCGGTGAACAAGAGACCGCGCAAGGGTCCTGGCGGCGGAGCAGGAGTATTGGCCGTGGGAGACTTGATCTCTCCGCCACAGTCTGGCATTACTGCCTCAAAGCCACAGACCGGCGCGTGTTGCCTGAGTTGAGACCCGTCGATGTCCAGCAGATCAAAGAGGACATACGAGGAGATGGCAATCATGCACACAGAAAAGATTATGAAGACATGTCGGAGGCAGAAGCGCCGCATATCAGGTCCCTTCATCGATTACACCGTAATCTACACCATTGCGCATGGCTGTCAAGCCCTTTTCAGCTCCCATCCAATAGGTGCGCTTGACTTTCCTACAGGTCGAGAGTACGCTTAGTTTCGAGCCGAGGAGAGCGTGTCAACACTAATGAGGAGTTCGTGCGATGTTCGGAATGGGAATGCAGGAGCTGATCGTTATTTTTGTCATTGCGCTCTTGGTCTTTGGTCCCAAGAAACTGCCCGATCTGGCTCGATCGCTGGGTCGAGGCGTGGCGGAGTTCAAGCGAGCTTCTGAAGAGCTGAAGGAAGGACTGTCTGCCGAGCTATTGGCAGAGGAGGAGAAGGCGGAGGCGCCGCCTCAGCAAACGCAGCAAGCCGTCAAGGCCGAAGCGCCTCCAACTGTAGGCCAGGAGGAAAAGCCGAAGGGACCGCACGAGACGCGGAATGTCTGATGAGAAGATGTCGTTTGTCTCCCACCTGGAGGAGCTCCGGAAGCGGATTATTATCGCTCTGGCAGCCGTTGGGATTGGATTCATCGTTACGTTTAACTATTCGGAGACGATCCTCCGTCTCCTGAAACGCCCGTTAACGACCGATCTGGTCTTCTCCCGCACCTACCCCTTCTTACGATCTATTCCACGCCCTGGTCCTCCCGTCGATCTGATCTTCCTGGCGCCTGCCGAGGCCTTCTGGATGCACATGAAGATTGCCCTTTTTGCCGGTCTCTTGTTAGCCCTGCCAATCATCCTTCATCAGACCTGGAAATTCATTGCACCGGGCCTGCTCGCCCATGAGAAGCGCTATGCCCTCCCATTCGTCGTGCTGGCCACCGTCTTCTTTATGTTTGGTCTGCTGTTCTGCTTCTACTTTGTTCTTCCGTTCGCCCTGAACTTTCTCCTGACATACAAAACAGAAAACCTGAAGCCAATGATCTCCATCGGCAACTACATGGACTTCATCACAAAATTTCTGTTAGGCTTCGGACTAGTTTTTGAGCTTCCGCTGGTGATCGGGATCGCCGCCAAGATGGGGCTGGTGACGCCCCAGTTTCTCTCCAAGAACCGGAAATACGCCGTCCTCATTAACTTCACGATTGCCGCCATCCTGACCCCTACCCCGGACGTCTTTAACCAAACGCTGATGGCTTTACCGATGTGCTTGCTCTACGAGGTTGGGATTCTGGCCGCCCGCATTCTGGTCAAGAAACCGGCGGTCGCCTCGCAGGAGGCGACGGAAGGAATCTAAGGCGTTCCAGATTACAGGTTAGACGAGTGGCTCCGACTCATGCATGCTTGAGGGCGATCGTTTCGACCACGTTGGCCACATCCTCACAGCGGTCGGTCACACCTTCGAGCAATTCGTAGATCTCCTTCCACTTGGTCACCTCGAGGATCGGTCGCTCTCCTTCGAACAAGCCGGTGACCGCACGCCGGTACAGATCGTCTGCCTCGTTCTCCAGCCGATTGATCTCCACGCAAATCTCCTCCACTCCGACGAATCTTGGCAGGTCCCCAATTGCTTTCACGATCTGCTCAGCCGATGCCATAATGAGGGCCACCATTTCTCGGGATTCGGGCGTCGGCTGTTCGATCTTGTAGAGCACCATCCTCGAGGCGGTCGCTTCGATGAAGTCTACCACATCATCGAGGGCTGATGTCAGCGCGTGGAGGTTCTGCCGGTCGATGAACGGGATGAAGGTCTGATTCAGCCTCTTCATGATCTGGTGGGTGATTGCGTCTCCCTCGTGTTCGGCCTCCCTGATTTCCCGCCACTTTCCCACGGGATCTGCATAGTCCTCAAACATGACCTGCAGGGATCTGGCGGCCTCGAGGAGATTGTGCGTAGCGGATTCGATCAGGCTGAGAAACTCGCGCTCTTCCGGCATCAGCCTGTGGGCCGCAAGAGCCGCCTCTCGATCAACTCCTGGAAATTCTGGTGAGATACCGGCCGGGCGTCGTAAGCCCTTTCGTATCTCCTTGTCGCCGCGCTCCCGGACATCCTGTCCCCGAACGATATAGACGATATCCTCTGCAATATTCGTCGCATGATCGGCGATCCGCTCGAGATAGCGCGAGATGAGCACCAGGTCTAAGGCCCTGGGGATAGTAGTGGGATCACTGATCATATAGCTGAGGAGCTCTCTGAAGATCTGGTCCCGCAAGAGATCGACGGAATCATCCGACTCGATGACGATCCTTGCCAGCTCCGGGTCGCGAGCAACAAAGGCATCCAGGCTTTTCTTCACCATCTCCTGGCAAAGCTGGGCTATCCGCGGGATATCGATAAGGGGCTTCAGGGTCGGCTGCCTGATGAGCGACATGGTCGCCTGCGCGATGTTGACTGCCAGGTCACCGATTCGCTCGATGTCGCTGTTGATCTTGATGGCTGCTGCGATGAAACGGAGGTCGCTAGCCATTGGCTGCTGAAGGGCCAAAAGGGTAAAGCACCGCTGATCGGTTTCGATGCACTGCTGATCCATCTCCTCCTCGTGGGTGAACACCTCCTGCACCAAAGCCTCGCTCCGATCCATCAACGCCTTGACGCTCTTGACGATCATCGTCTCGGCCAGACTGCCCATCGCCAACAGGTGTTCTCTCAGTTCCTGTAGTTGCTCATCGAAATGCCGATGTATAGTTTTCATCTGTTGTCCTAGCCGAACCGGCCCGTAATATAGTCTTCCGTCTGTTGCCTGGAGGGTTTCACGAAGAGTTGCCTGGTGAGATCGTACTCGATCAACTGGCCGAGGTACAGGAAGGCAGTGTAGTCCGAGACCCGGGCCGCCTGCTGCATATTGTGGGTGACGATCACGATCGTGTACTGTTGCTTCAAGTCGGCCATCAGCTCTTCGATCTTTCCCGTTGCAATCGGATCCAGCGCGGAGCAGGGCTCGTCCATCAAGAGGACCTCCGGTTCGACGGCAATGGCCCTGGCGATGCAGAGGCGCTGCTGTTGTCCCCCTGACAGGCTGAGCGCGCTACTGCGCAGGCGATCCTGGACCTCGTTCCAGATGGCGGCTGCCCGCAGACTCCTTTCCACGATCTCGTCCAGCGTCGACTGCCCGCGCACACCGAGGATCCTCGGCCCATAGGCGACGTTATCATAGATCGTCTTTGGAAAGGGATTCGATTTCTGGAAGACCATACCGACCCGCTTGCGAAGCTCCGTGATTTCCAGGGCCGGATCATGGATATCGATTCCACCGATCCGGATGGTCCCGTTGACTGTCACTCCGTCGATGAGATCGTTCATGCGGTTCAGGCATCGCAGCAGCGTCGTCTTCCCGCACCCCGATGGCCCGATGAAGGCCGTGACCTGATGCTTGGGAATATCGAGACTGATATCCTGGAGGGCGAGCTTCTCTCCGTACTTGAGGGTCAACTTCCTGATTTCGATCATCGGCTCCGTTGTCATCGTCGGTTTTCACAGTCCAATTGAAATCTCATGGTGCTACACCATTCCCACCGGTGGAGTGCCTCACAATTACCGTTCGTGCTGAGCCAGTCGAAGCATGAACGGAACGCCATAATAAGATTTACCCTTCGACAAGCTCAGGGCGAACGAAACTGTAAAGCCATTACTGAGACACTACACCAGGCGCCGCTCACCGCCTTCTATATCATAGAGCATTTCCTCTATCTCTAGAACGCCGAAGACGCGTATTTTTTTCGCAGACGGTTCCTGATCAGGATCGTTGCCAGGTTCAAGACCAGGACGACCAGGAGAAGAAGGAGCACGGTCGTGTAGACCATCGGCCTGGCGGCGTCCACATTGGGCGATTGAAACCCGACGTCGTAGATGTGAAATCCAAGGTGCATGAACTTGCGCTCCAGATGCACGAACGGCCAGACGCCATCGATCGGAAGGGATGGGGCGAGCTTGACCACCCCGGTGATCATAAGTGGCGCGACCTCCCCGGCCGCCCTGGCCATGGCTAGGACAAGTCCCGTGAGGATCGAGGGCATGACCGTCGGCAGGACGACCCGCCAGGTTGTCTCGAACTTCGTGGCGCCCAGCGCCAGCGAAGCCTCACGCATCCCTGGCGGGATAGCCGCCAGCCCCTCCTCCGTGGCCACGATGACGACCGGGACGGTCAGGAGCGCAAGGGTCAACGAGGCCCACAAGATCCCTCCGGTCCCGAAGGTCGGGGTCGGGAGCGCTTCGGGATAGAAGAGCCGGTCGATACTTCCCCCGACGAGGTAGATGAAAAAGCCGAGACCAAAGACCCCGAAGACGATAGACGGGACGCCGGCCAGGTTATTCACGGCGATCCTGACCGTACTGACCAACACCCCTTGTTTCGCGTACTCCCGAAGGTAGAATGCCGCCAGCACACCCAGCGGTGCGACGAGGAGGCTCATGATCATCACCATCATCACTGTGCCGAAGATGGCGGGGAAGACGCCACCCTCGGTGTTCGATTCCCTGGGATCGCCGGAGATGAACTCCCAGAGCCTGGACAGATACACGCCGCTCTTGGGCCACACTCCCATCGAGTTCGGTCGGATGATTCGCACGATCTGTTGAAGCGGCAGTTCCGTCTCCTTGCCGCCGATGACCGAGACGATGAGCGTCTGTCTGGAGATCTGGCGGATCGTGGCGAGTCTCGCCTCCTGTTCGCGGTACTTGGCTGCCCAACCCTCCATCTCCTTGTCGAGCCGTGCTGCTTCTGAACCTCCCTCTTGCCCCGAGAGCGCCAGCTTCTTGAGCTTGAGGCGGATCTTCTCCTGGGCAGCGTTGATCGCCCCGATCTCTTTTTCCTCGATTCGCCTGATCTCCTTGAAGGTCGATGTTGCGTTCGGAAGGAGGGGCTGAAGAGCGTTCCAAGCCGCCTCAGGCCCCCGCGCTACGGTATGCTCGTGGTCCCGAACCTCCTTAATAAAGCCATAGAGATCGCCCCACTCCCGTCGCTCGATGAGGACAGCCTCCGTAGGGAAGTCGCGGCGAACGATCGCGGCCTCCTCGACCCAGACGAAGTCGGCGCCGTACAGGTCACGATTGCCGACCTTGACCTGAATCCGGTTGCGCGTGGGGGTTCCAGGGGGTGCGTCCGGTTGCGGGATCGCCTCCCGTTGCGTCACCTGGCCTAATAGCTCCGTGCCGTCTGATAACGTCAGGTGCACAAGAGGCGATGGCCAAAAGAAGCCCAGCCCGTTGAGCAGCACCAGGAGGACAAGCCCGGCCACCATGAGAAGGCTGACGGTTAAAGCCCCTCCAGTGAGCCAGATGAATGGATCACCGCTCTTCCAGAATCGCTTCATAGAGAGCGATACCTTTTCCGGAGCTTCAGGCGGACCAGTTCGGCCAGGGTGTTCACGATGAATGTCATCACGAAGAGCAGGAGGGCTGCCAGGAAGAGGATCCGGAAGAGCGTCCCGCCCTCAGGCGCTTCAGGGAGCTCTACGGCGATGTTGGCCGAGAGGGCCCGAAAGCCGTTGAAGATGCTCCAGTCCATCACGGGAGTATTCCCGGTGGCCATCAGGACGATCATTGTCTCGCCCACCGCCCGTCCGAAGCCGATCATGATGGCGGAGAAGATCCCCGGGCTTGCCGTCGGCAGGACGACCCTCAGCGCAGTCTGCCACCGGGTGGCGCCAAGCGCGAGTGAACCGGCTGCAAGGTGTTGAGGCACGTTGGAGAGCGAATCCTCGGCAATGGTAAAAATGATCGGGATGACGGCGAAGCCCATGGCGATGCCCACCACCAGGGAGTTTCGTTGATCATAGGTAAGCCCAAGGACACTCAAGAGCCAGCCTCGATAGTCGCCTGAAAGCAACAGGCGCTCGACTGCTCCACCGAGCTGGAAGGAGATCCAGCTTCCGAGGATCACAATCGGGATGAGCAAAGCGACCTCGGTGCCCGCCTTGACTCGACTGCGGACACCGATAGGAACGAATCGCCAGCAAAAGACCGCGATCAGGATGAGGAGTGTGATCACGATCGGCATGAGGAAGAGGCCGGGAACGATCTTTTCGACGAGGGGCGCAAGCCAAAGGCCTGCCAGGAAGCCCAGGACGACGCTCGGAAGCGCAGCCATAATCTCTACGGTGGGCTTTACGATTCCTCTGAGCGTCGGGTGCATGAACTGGGAGGTGTACAGGGCGCCCAGGAGCGCCAGCGGGATCGCAAAGAGCAGGGCGTAGAATGTCCCTTTGATCGTTCCGAAGATGAGCGGGGTGAGGCTGAACTTTGCCTCAAAGTCGTCGGTTCCTCCCGTGGACTGCCAGACATAGGCCGGCGCGGGGTACCCTTCGTACCAGAGCTTTCCGAACAGGCTCCCCCAACTGATTTCGGGGTGGGGGTTCTCTACGATCCAGTGTGAGAGGCCCCCCTTCGCATCAACCGTTATGACGCCGTCGGCCTTGGGGGCAAAGGCGGCCGCGCGTAGTCCCTCTTGTCCGGCCTTAAGCGTCAGCAAGGTCTTCCCCGTGGTTCCATAGTGGATATGGATGATGCCGGAGGCGTCCGCTGTCACAAACCCCTTATCGCGGCGGGACGGGGCGAAGGCGATAGCGGGCCCTGTGTGGGGCAGAAAGTCATGGACCTTCGTCAGGCGCTGCCCTTCGCCATTCGCCTGCACGAACTGCCAGGAGCTGACGCCACCCATCGTATCACCCACCACCAGGGTACGGTCCCCGATCAGGAACCCCATCGCGCTTACGCCGATCCCTGGTCGGATCGTGGCAGCGGTGATGCCGGCAACCTTCGGATCGCTCGGGTTTCTGAGGTCGACTCTGATGATCTGGCCGGACGAGGTACCGGCGAACAGGTTCTCGCCGCGACCATCAAGGATGAGCTGAGCGATCTCCCCCTCGACCGGCAGAGTGAGGCGTTGGTGAGACTCTTCCTTCGTGGATGGACCGATCAGGGCCTTCGTCTCCTTCACGGTGACGAGGACGATAGCTTTTGGACCGACGGCAGCCGCTATCATGGGCCCGTTAGGGGTAGAAGCGTAGGCGAGTCGGACGAGCGGGTGCCGCTCCGGATCGACTGCGATCTGGTCGCCGGCCTCTAATTCGACTTCGATGCGGCGCCTTCCTTCCGGGAAGGTGACCGAGAATCTGACCTCAGCGGGGATTGCGCGCCCATCCGAGAGTCCCAGTGCGAACGGGCCTCGTCCCATGCTCGATGTCCCGACGACCGTAGCGCCGTGCAGCCCATGGAGCTGGTTGGATGCCAGCGACGTTCCGTCCTTGACGGAAGTGAAGTGTACGCCGGAGGCTGTCACGACGTACACGATCTCGCGGTATTCGTCCACCCCGACTGCCAGCGGGGCCGAATCGAGCCTCGTAGTGAGCACTCCCAGGAGCGCCGCTGTGGGCTTCCTGAAGAGGGGATAGACCTCGGCGACAATGACGAACAGGATGGCCAGAATGGAGACGATGATCGCCGCCCCCCCGAGCGTGACAACCCAACGGGCGAGGCGATCCAGGAGGAGGCGCCGCGCAATCATTAGAGCGCCTTACTCAGCTCTTCCTTGGCAACAGAGTTCGGGATCGGAAAGAATCCATCCTTAATCACGACCTCTTGCCCTTCCTTCGAGAGTACAAGCCGAATAAACTCACTGGTTAAGGGGTCAAGGCGCTTACCTGGCGCCCGATTGACATAGATGAACAAAAATCGTGACAGCGGGTACTTCCCGGAATAGGCGTTGGCCGCAGTGGCCTCGGCGCACGTGCCGCCTTCTTTTTCGGCCAGTGGAACGGCGCGCACGCCGACGGTGGTGTAGCCGATACCACTATAGCCGATGGCATAGCGGTCAACGGCCACCCCCTGGACCACCGAGGCCGATCCGGGCTGCTCTTTCAGCTCATCCTTGTAGTCGCCATTCTTCAGCGCATGCTCCTTGAAGAACCCGTACGTCCCGGAGGCCGAGTTTCGACCAAACAGACTGATCGGGCGATTGGCCCAGTCGCCGGTCAAACCGAGCTGTCCCCACGTCTTGATGTCCTGCTTGTGACCGGAGCGTCTGGACTTGGAAAAGATGGCGTCCACTTGTGCAAAGGTCAGACACTTAATCGGGTTGTCCTTATTCACAAATACGGCCAGGGCGTCCACGGCACTGCGAAGCCCGGTCGGCTTGTAGCCGAACTTCTTTTCAAAGGCATCGATCTCGGTCCCTTTCATGGGACGAGACATGGGACCGAGCTGCGCCGTTCCTGAGATTAGCGCCGGCGGAGCCGTGGAGGAGCCTTTTCCCTCGATCTGGATCTTCACATTGGGGTAAAACCTGTTGAGCTTTTCGGCCCAGAAGGTCATGAGATTGTTCAAGGTATCCGATCCGACACTCGAAAGGTTGCCCGAGACGCCGCTGGCCGCCTTGTAGTGTGGAAGTGCCGGGTCCACCTTGAGCACTTCGGCCATGCCCGGCACCGACCAAAGCGAAATGGTACCGACAATCAGCGCGAGAAGTACCGACAAAATCAGCCTGTTCATTCGTGGTGCGCCGTTTTTCATGATTGTTGTCTCCTTTCCTCTAAGAATTGTACGAAAGAGACTGTGACGGTAACGTTAGCAGAAAGCGCAGACAACATCTTCCAGAGCGCGATGAATCATGTCCTGGTAACATTCTTAGACGGCGTGACAGGCGGCTGCTGCGTCAATCGGTCGATTAGAACTTGACCATCAGCTCGGCGATCCCCTCATGGACGAGCTCGCCTCGCGTGTTATTGCTGATCCCGATGACATTGTTATGTGGTCGAACGTCGGTCATGATGTAGTTGGCCCGGAGCCAGACAACGGGGTTGACATACCAGGTCAGCCCAAGGGTGTTGGAGCGCATCTCCATCGGCTGCTCGGAGGTACCCGCCGCAGGAGTGAATGTGCTGCGGCGGGCATCGACCCGCAGGTGCTCGTAGCGGTCGATAGCCAGCAGGCCGTTGCGCTTGTTGCCGAAGACCCAGTAGCCGACCGACCCGAACCCGCCCTGCATGATAAGATTATCGAGATTCGTGCCGTTTGAGCCTAAGGCGTCGCGCTCCTGGGAGGCGTAAAGGTACTCGCCTTTGAGCACAAACGGGTAGAAGTTGTACACGAGGTCGCCGCCGCCGGTGACGCGGTTTCCGTTGATCCGAAAGCCGTTCTGGTTGAAGCCAATGGGGCCGCTGCCATCACCCGCCATTTTCCACCCGGTCGCCTGAGTCGGGTCGAAGATGTGATAGTTACAACCGGCAGTAGCACAGGGCGTCGTTACGCCGTTTTGATCGGCTGCACCTTTGCCGTTCACCATCCGGAAGGAGCGGTGATCGGCATTCAATCCGATGGTGAGATTCCCGACGGGCACCGGGGGCGAAAAGGCCAATCGACCGGCGAACTCCTTGTCGCCGTCATTGTCGATGCCCTGTGGGCACTGATCGAGCCGTCCGCAACCGTTAAAGATCCCCACGGCATAATAGAAAGGCATGTTCATGATGGGGAGGTTGAGATTACCCGAGACGAGGGCGCCAAACTGTATGTCCGGGGCTAGCGCCCTGGAGACGACCGCCCGCTCGGCGAAGTCCAGGTCGTTAGAGGAGCTCATCATCTCGATGTCGAAGAAGTCCCTGATCTGCCCTACCTTCACCTTTGCCCAAGGGGCATACGTGTAGCCAGTCCAGAACAGATCGATCCGTGTGCCCACTACGCCGGCGCCGTTACCGGTTCCGGAGAGGCTTCCAGGTTTGGGACCGGTGCTCGCCGTCGCCAACTCCATGTAGTAGTCGAAATCTTTGAAGATCTCTCCTCTGACGATGATTTCGATGCGGCGAGCCTTAAATGTGCTCGGGATGTGCCGGTTCTTCACCCCTGGCAGTACGGTTGATGCTTGGTACGCAGCCGGGAACCCTGCTTCATTCCGCGACCCCTCTGCAATGAACCAATGCTGCAGGTACCCCTGCAGACGCAGTCGGAACTGGTCGTCGGCCGACTTCAGGTAGAACCCCGTCCCGGGCTCAAACCCGGTGAGCAGTGACGATGCCGCGGTCTCGGCGGCCCTCTTCTCCACATCCATTACGCGCCGGTCCGTCTCTGCCTGTTGCGCGGACCGCTCCTGCCGTAGCCGGTTCATCTCCTGTCGCAACTGCGTGAGTGACTTCTGTTGATCCTCATACCTCTGTTCGAGATCCTGTAACTTATCGGCCCACGCGCCAACCGGCATGAGCAGCAGGCAGCAAGCTATCACGATTCCCTGGACCGATCTCTCTCTCAGACTCATCATCTCCCCCTTTGAGTGTCAAGCCGCTCGTTGTTGCCTGCCCGTTCGGCGAATACTGATGAGCAGCGCCTGTCCTTCCCTGTCGTACGCAATCCGTTCGATAGTCCCATCGATCGGGCTCAGCACAAATTGATCATCGAAATACGGAGAGAAGCCCAACAGGTAACCCCTCTGTACCTCGCCCTTTGCGACCAGCCGGTCGTAAGAACCCGAATCAACCTTCAAGGTAATCAGCATGTCATTCTCCTTTTTGAAGGACATCCTAACGACCATTTGTTACGACCGTATGAAGGATCGATGACGCCAGAGTAAATTTGAGGCTTCTCGGATCACTATCTCAGTGAGCGTGGAAAGGGGACCAATTGGAGGAGAAGCGACGGACCGCATTAATTAGGCATCGACATTGACTCATAACGTGGTATTTGTGTAGTATGTCACTCACGATAGAAGACACACCGCATGGAGTGCCCACATCGGGAAAGGCGCGCGAGTGGTCATGCCGACCGCGCTCCGTGACGCCCTTGCGCTCCGTCCTGGGGATCCTGTGGTCCTAAGGATCGAAGAGGCCACGTTGCGCCTGATCCCGATCCGGCAGGGCATTGCTGAGGCACAACGCTGCGTTCGCCAGTATATCCCGGCGGATGCCGCCCTTGTTGACACACTGTTACGCGAGCAACGACACGAGGTGCAACGCGAGTAAGGCCGTCTTCGATGCCTCTGCGCTCCTGGCTCTGTGGAATCAGGAGGACGGGGCTGAAGGGGTCGTCCCGCTCCTTGCGGACGCCGCGATCTCCGCGGTCAACCTTGTTGAGGCGGCCGCACGTCTGGCGCTGGCAGGGATCCCGGAGGCCGCCATTCGAGAGACTCCGGCTCTCCTCCCCCTGGAGCCGGTCCCGTTTGACGACGAACAGGCTGTCCAAGTCGGTCTGCTCGTCCAAGCGACCAGAGCTTCAGGGGGCTGTCACTGGGCGCGATAGAGTCAGGCTCGTTTTCGCCAAGCTTCTGAATGCGACAGCCATCCGGCAGTTGAAATAGACGTTGACGGCGCGCGTTGGGACGAGCCCACTTCACAGGAGGAACACCCATGGCCATTACGGTCAAGCTCGAAGGCAAAAAGCTCATTATCACGGCAGACCTTGAAACGCCCACCCCAAGCGCAAGCGGAAAGACGCTCGTCGTCGCCAGCACACGCGGGAATATGAAGACGGATGTGCTGGTAGAAGGTAAGCCCGTCACCATCGGGCTGAATGCCTACATCGCGAAGTAACCGTCACCCGCGCAACCGACTCACCCGCATGGCAGCGTGGTGGATTAGTGCCCCCCTGCACCTTGAAGAAGGAGAGATCACATGGGAAAGTTGATGACGTCGATAATGACGGGAGTAGCGATGGTATTCGTCGCAGGGCTCTCTATCGGCTGGGCGCAGCAGCAGGCCACGGTTAAGCTCGTGTCGCCGAAGGATGGCGAAGCCATAGGTCCCAGCATGTTGATACAGTGGGAGTTCAAGGGGGCCGGGGATGTCAACCATATCCATCTCTACCTGGACGGGGCCAACCCGGGGCCGCCGTTTGGGACATCGATGGAACTCACGGGCCTGCCGAACGGCCGGCACTTCGTCAGGATCATCGGTGCGAATACGCGCCACCAAGAGGTCGGACCTGAGGCCAGCGCGACGGTGACTGTGCATGACGCGGCGGCGTCGACCACGCCACTGCCGGCCCCCAGGCGAAGCCGGGCGTACTAGCGGCGGGGCGTCGAGGGACGCGGGGACCGGCCGAGCCCTCCGAATCATGGGCACCTCGTGACTCTCCTGTTTTCAGAAAATCTCCGCCCCTTTCTCACGACCGCCTGGCGAAGATGAAGAACGTCCGTGAAGAGGGCTCTGCCAACCGGACCGTCCAGGAGTGGCGTGGCCACCACGATGGGAAGACACCCAGGATCTCCACCCACTACCCCCCCCTTGCCGCTAACACCCCCGTAACCACGCAGCAAAAGGCGCCCGGGGAGATCGGGGCCCCTGCCAGATTAGACGGCGAGCCCGTCGGCCCTAAACAGATTAGGCCGGTCTGCCTACTGGCAGTAAGGTAAATCATGGCCTATTGCTGAGGCCTCGAAAGACGCGCTGTTCGTAGTTTTTCTACAGCCTCGTGAGGCGCACAAATTAAAGGAGAAAGGAAAACATCATGTCAAAGGCCTATTGGGTCAGCGCATATCGTGCGGTAAAGGACCCTGACAAACTTGCGGCATACGCGAAGCTGGCCGGTCCCGCAATCACTGCCGGCGGAGGACGCATTCTTGCGCGTGGGGAGCCGGCGAAGGTGTACGAATACGGCGTGAAACAGCGCATCGTTCTGATCGAGTTCGATAGTGTCGAGCAGGCTGTTGCCACTCATGACAGTCCCGGTTACCAGGCCGCGCTGGCCGCTCTTGGCGACGGTGCCGAACGGGAAATTCGCATCGTCGTCGGCGTCTGAGTGTCGTCGGTCGCAATGCCTTATAAGGCCCTCCGAAAATAGAAAAGTAGGAACAGACACTATTATCGTGACAATTCGTGGTGTTCGCGGTCATGATCGTGCATGCCACGGATTACCAGAACCGTTGTATCTGGCCACTCGCATCATGTGCGGCAACGAGGGAATGATCGCCAGGCGGTCGTTCGGAACGACAGCGATTCGAATGCGCACAATGACAGAACGGCCACTGCGAAGAGAAGAGAGGAGTTCATCTGGGAGGTGCGAGGAGACCTGGTGCGCATGCGGGCCCATGTGCGAGCCGCCCTCTATATGGCTGCCCTGGCGGCCAGCCGCTGCAATCCGGTCATCAAGGCTTTCTACGCCAAGTTGCTGGCAGCAGGCAAGGCCAAGAAGGCGCCCTTACGGCCTGCATGCATAAGCTCCTGATCATCTTGAACGCCATGCTGAAGCATCGAACTCTGTGAAGCGAACATGTCGCTTGTACCCCTTGACAAGGAAGACAGTTGCTAAATCGGCTCACTTCGCTCACCTGATTTGGCCCACCCCTTACACGCACACCGGCTTATGATAGTCCGGGCCGAATGATTTGGAAGGGAGGCCGGGTGAGCAAAAAACGGTGGAGCTATTCGAGCAGATGAGGCGGGAATACGAGCATGGAGAGGGCGCGATCCTGGGGGTAGCGCGCAAGTTCGAGGTGTACCGGCGGATGGTACGACAGGCCTTGGCCGGCGCGCTGCCACCCGTGCGCAAGTACGTGCGGGACGCCTACGGCGAACACACGACCCTGTGGTGTCTCGCAGGGTGGGCCAAATCAGATGAGCGAAGTGGGCCAAATCAAGTTGTCAAACCCAATTTATTACTGATGCGATGATCCAAGAGTACATTGCCGAGCAAGAAGGGGAACCGATCCAGGACGACAGTCATTTTCAAATTAACGACCGTCCGAACCTACCGCCTTCCAGGCGGTAGTTGTTCAGTTCCTTTGGTACGGAACCATCAGGGCTGAATTGGCGCCGCCTCTGGGGTATCGATCGCAGTTCGGTGATCGGTTCGTTGCAATGGTGCCTCAGCGCCAGTGGCCAGGTATCCAGCGCCCGAAGCGACCCCAGTGTCCTGGTACCCAGTGACTCGCCGGGGGCTGGCCCGCCCAATGGCCAGGCACCCAGACGCCGGCCCGCCAGTGTCCTGGCACCCAACGCTCAGTTGCAGGTGCTCCGCTCCAATGGCCGGCGATCCACACTCCGGTCTGCCAGTGCCCGGACACCCACATGGCGCCGGCTGGGGCCGTTGGCACCGGCGCCCAGTGACCGGGGATCCAGCCCCGGGGTCCCCAGTGTCCTGGGATCCATTCTGTTGCAGGTGGCGGCGTGGGAATGGGGACCCATTGACTCTCCACCCATTCATACGGCCCATCCGAAGGGGGTGCTGGCGCCGGGACCCACGCTCCACGCACCTGAACCCACGCCTGACCCGCTGGAGGCGGGCCGGACGGCGGGTCGGCGACCGTCACCGCGCAACTGACCGTCACCAGCAATCCCAGGCTCAATAGCATGAGTCTCAGTGAAAGGGAAACAGCGAATACGGTACGTTTTCGACACCGATGACTGACTATCTGCGATATCGTGTCCACTATCTCCCTCCCAATGTTGAGATGCATCCTAGACGGTGGTTACCAGATCTTCTTCCTCGATGGTCGCTTGTCTAAGGCCCGGTCCCTTCCTCCCAATCGGCAGCCATTTACACAGGCCCACAACTCCGTCACGACACCCGGCGCGCATGGTCTCGTGGGTGGAGCCTTGCAGAGCTTTTATGATTTTTTCTCAGAAAAGTCAGCAATCGATTGTGAAACTGAGTAGGACGTAGAAAGAGGACTCTGACTCTTTGGATGAATGATGAATGTAGATAGATTCCAGTCCTCCTGTAGTAAAACATTATACTGCCCCCCCTGACGAGTAGACAGGGACTGTGACACGCCGGGGCGACCCAACAAGGAGGTGCCGGATGCCGGAGTCGGCCCGGACATTGAATCGCTGGATCCCTACCCGTAAGACTGCCATGGTCCTGGACTTGCTTTGCGATGGGGAGGTTGTGGAGCGGTTGGTTTCGGGAGCAATGGGCATCGCTACTGACATCGCCAATAAAGAAGCCGGCCACAGCATATCGGCCATGATCGGCTAACGTATGGAAATCTCAAGGAAAAGCGATGGTGGAGGGTAGGGGATTCGAACCCCTGGCCTCGGCGTTGCGAACGCCGCGCTCTCCCAACTGAGCTAACCCCCCATGAAGAGCAGCGTTTAGCGACCAACATAGTAGGGGCAGGGCTTGCCCTGCCAGAAGATGGGCGCAGCAAGCAGCGCCCCTGCGAATCGATAGAACTGAAGGCCTTCATAACTTAGCGGAAAGCGGTTGGTTTGTCCAGTAGCCTTTTTGGGTGGGGAATGAAGTGAGTTACCTCGCCTGGCCTGCAACCCGCATCAAATTCTCGATGGTGTAGATCGGCTCCAGCTCATACCCGTTTTTCAGCAACTCCTCGCGGCCGCCCTCCTGCCGGTCCACAAGCGCCAGCACCTTAACGATCTGAAAGCCCGCATGCAGCGCGCCATCGATCGCCTTGAGGGTCGAACCGCCGGTGGTGATGACATCTTCAATAATCACGACCCTTGCGCCCGGCCGCTCGAACCCCTCGACCCATTTCTGGGCTCCATGGCCCTTCGGTTCCTTTCGGACGCTGAAGGCCTGGACCGGTGTTCCTTGAAGTGCGCTGTGATAGGCGACGGCGCAGGCAATCGGGTCGGCGCCGAGGGTGAGACCTCCGACGGCGGCGATCTGTTTCCCGTCTCTTTGTTCAATAGCCTTGATTCGCTCGAAGAAGAGCCGGCCAAGGAGCGGCATCGCCTCCGACATGAACGTCGTTTGCTTGCAATTGATATAGTAGTGGCTCTTTCGGCCGGAGGCCAGGGTAAAGACCGGCTCGTTGCTGTGCTGGAAGGAGTGCTGAACCAGCAATCTCAGGAGCTTGTCCTCGCACGCCTTAAGCGGGGATTGGTCTCTTGGGGTATCCACGGGGGTGAGAATACACGAGGAAGGCGGGGTTGTCTAGATCGTACAGCGAGGCTAGGTCTGCTTCTCCAGGTATTTCTGGTGGTATTCCTCTGCCCGGTAAAAGGTCGAGGCCGGTGTAATCTCGGTTACGACCGGCTGTCGGTGCTTTCTGCTGAGTTCCAGCTTCTGTTTGGAGGTCAGCGCGGCAGCCTGCTGGTCGGCATCGTGAAAGAAGATCACGGACCGGTACTGCGCGCCGAGGTCCGGACCTTGACGATTCAAAGTGGTTGGGTCATGGATCGACCAGAAGATATCCAGAAGATTGTCGTAGGAGACCTTTGAAGGGTCATAGTCTACCTGGACAACCTCCGCATGGCCGGTCGTGCCCGAGCACACATCTCGGTACGACGGGTTCTCGAAGTAACCGCCCATATATCCGACTGTCGTTGAGACGACACCCGGCACCCGGCGAAACGCGGCTTCGACACCCCAGAAACACCCCGCCCCAAACGTAGCCTTCTTCATCGGTTAGAAAGTCCCCCTCACCCTGACCCTCTCCCCCTAGAGAGGGGGCGAGGGGAACGTAAAAAAAGAACTGCACCCCGCCCTGAACGGCGAGGGGTACCAAAATCTCCTCTTACTCGATGACCTGGACGCCTTTCCAGAACGCGACGCGATCGGCAATCTGTTTCGCGGCGTCCTTAGGCACAGGGTAGTACCACGCCGCGTCCGGATTCACTGCATCGCCGACGATCAGGTCGTAGTAGCTGGCTTCGCCCTTCCAGTGGCAGGTGCTATGGGTGGCGCTTTCGCGGAGACATTCGGATCGGACCGAGGCGCGGGGGAAGTAATGATTGCCCTCGACGACCACTGTATCGGTGCTCTCGGCGATAGTCACTCCCTTCCAGATGGCCTTCATGACTGAGTACTCTTTTTTTGGTCGTACAAGAAGATCTTCAAGATGTCGATCGGGATCGGGAAAACAATCGTGGAGTTCTTTTCTGTGGCGATCTCGGTGAGCGTCTGCAGGTATCGAAGCTGGATGGTGACAGATTCTGTGGCCAGGATCCTGCCCGCCTGCGCCAGTTTTTCGGAGGCTTGCAGCTCACCCTCGGCGTGGATGATCTTCGCCCGCTTCTCCCGCTCGGCCTCCGCCTGCTTGGCCATGGCCCGCTGCATCTCGTGCGGGAGGTCCACGAGCTTGATCTCCACCACGGTCACCTTGATCCCCCATGGATCGGTGTGCTGGTCGATAATCTGTTGAAGCCGCTGGTTGAGCCGGTCGCGTTCGGCCAGCAGCTCGTCCAGTTCCGACTGTCCCAGGACGCTCCTGAGGGTGGTTTGGGCGATCTGGGAGGTGGCGAAGAGGTAATTTTCGACCTGGACGATGGCGCGCTCCGGGTCGATCACCCGGAAGTAGATCACGGCGTTCACCTTGACCGACACATTATCCTTGGTGATGACGTCCTGGGAGGGAACGTCCATGGCCACCGTCCGCAGACTGACCTTCGTCATCCGATCGATCATCGGGATCAGGAGGATCAGGCCTGGTCCATTGCCGGTGCCGCCCACATTCACGATCGCCTTGGCGAGACGACCCAGACGGAAGATCACGGCCCGTTCGTATTCAGGGAGTATACGGACCGAGCTGGCAAGGATGAAAAGCGCCAGGATGAGGAGAAAGAGTATCGGGACTAAGCCGAAAACGGTCGAGAGAATCTGCACGGGATTCATGCCTGCCCTCCCTGTCGTTGTTGCGTTGACATGGCATCGGCTTCGACGGTCACTGCCTCATTGTCTTTGCTGACGAATAACATGAGCCCCTTCACCGCCCGGACCCGGACCTTGCTGCCGGGTTCAGCTCCCTCCTTGCATTGAGCCGACCAGAGCTCGCCTCCCACCAAGACGCTTCCCTCCGGTGTGAGCGGCGTCCTCACCGTTCCGATCTGCCCGATGAGGCCCTCCGCGCCGGTGGTGGTCTTTTGGCGCTGGGCCCTGAGGGCCATCGTGACGACGAAGATGAAGAACGCTGCCGTCACCGCTGTTGTCCCCAGAATCGCCGGCAGCGAGATCCGCATGAACGACTCCGGGCTCCTGATCAGCATCGTGGAGCCGAGGATCATGGCGATAATCCCGCCTACGGCAAGTATCCCGTGGGAGACGACCTTGACCTCGGCGATAAACAGAATGATCGCCAGCAGGATCAGGAGCAGTCCGGCGTAATTGATGGGCAGGGTCTGGAAGGCGTAAAAGGCCAGGATCAGGCAGATCCCCCCAAGGACACCGGGCAGGATGGCGCCCGGGGTCGAGAGCTCGAAATAGAGCCCGGCCATGCCCAACATGAGCAGCATGTACGCGATGGTCGGATCGGAGATTACCTTCAGGATCTTATCGCGCAGGCCCATCTCGAGCCGACTGACCTCGACCCCCTTGGTGTGGAGCGTAACCTTGTCGAGGGCCGTCGTGACCTCCCGGCCATCCAGCGCGACAAGCAGGTCATCCAGCTTGTCCGCCACGACGTCGATAATCTTAAGCTTCAGCGCCTCTTTCTCGGTCACCGAGACACTCTTACGGACGGCATCCTCGGCCCACTGGACATTCCGGCCGCGCTGCTCAGCGATAGTTCGGATATAAGCGGCCGCGTCGTTGGTGACTTTCTTGGTCATCTCTTTATCCATCTGGCCCCCCATATTGACCGGGTGGGCGGCACCGATATTGGTTCCCGGCGCCATGGCGGCGACGTGAGCGGCCAGGGTGATGAAGGCGCCGGCGGACGCGGCGCGGGCGCCCCTGGGCGAGACATAGACGATAATCGGGCGCTCGGCCGCCAGCATCTCCTTGATGATGGCGCGCATCGAGAGATCAAGGCCGCCAGGGGTGTCCAGCTCGATGACGAGGGCCTGGGCCACCTCGTGGTCGGTCTGTTTGATGGCGCGGATGATATAGTCGGCCGTACTGGGGGCGATCACCCCTTCGACCTGAATGGCCAGCACGGGCCTGGCGGTGGGCGCCGACCTCGAGTAGGTGGCGGCAGGCCACGCCAGCGCGATACCTATCAATATACACCAGATGACGAGTCGTTTAATCATGTGTGTACTCAAGTCATGGATGGCCAAAAAATGTCATGCGCCGGTGGAGCGGTTTTGACGCTTGGCGTGCTGCCATAGCCGCTCCATCTCCTCCAGGCCGATCTCTTTCATATGGCGACCATCCCGCTGTAGCGCCTTCTCCATAGACTGGAACCTGGTCGCGAATCGCGTGATGCTTTTGCGAAGCGCCTCCTCGGCGCTCAAGTTCAAAAATCTGGCGAGATTGACCAGGCTGAACAGCACGTCCCCCAGTTCTTGCTCAATCTCCTCCGGCGCAGCGGTCTTCATGGCCTCCCTGAGTTCGCCAAGCTCTTCTTCGATCTTTGCCGTGACTCCCGAGATCTCAGGCCAGTCAAATCCGACCCTTGCGGCCTTGTCCTGCAGCCGTTGAGCGCGGAGAAGGCCCGGCAGTTCTCTGGGAACACCGTCCAGGGCCGATACGGGGCTAGCGGCCGCAGTACTACGTTCCTTGCGCTTCAGCTCCTCCCACTGATCCAGGACCTCACGGGCCGTAGAGGCTGTGCCGCCGCCGAAGACATGGGGATGGCGGCGTACCATCTTGTCGGCTGTAGTCGCCAGAACCTGCCCTATGGTGAACTCTCGCCGCTCGGCCGCGACCTGGGCGTGAAAGACCACCTGAAAGAGCAGATCGCCGAGTTCTCCCATGATCTGCTTGGGGTCGCCCTCGTCGATCGCCTCCACCACTTCATAGGCTTCCTCGATCAGAAACGGCTTCAAGGTCTGCCGCGTCTGCTCCCGGTCCCATGGGCATCCATCATCTGCCCGGAGCCGCTCCATAATTCGCACTAACGCATCGAATTGCTCTCCGCTTGCGTCCATGTAGCCTCCTCAAAGCTGTAAACTGGCTGTTTTTTCTATTATAAGTATAATCTCCAGCAGCCTTCCAGGCAAAGCGAATCTCCCTGGGTAGCCAGGCACACCGACAAATGCTTTGACAAGGGGGCAACGACCAGCTACGTTACCATTTCACCAACTCTCCTCCGGGGTAACAATCATGGACTCTTTTTACATCGGCTTGATCTTTGGCTGCGCAGCCGCCGCGGCGAACGTGGCGGGCGGGCTCCTGGTCACGATCAAACAGCGATGGGACGAGGCGCTGCTCAAATACTTCATCGCCCTTGGAGCCGGTTTCATGCTCGGAGCGGCCTTCCTCGGCATGATTCCCGAAAGTATTCGTCTCACCGATCACGCCCCCCTGCTTATTCTGGCCGGCTATCTCCTGATCCATTTTGCTGAACATATACTGGCCTCGCATTTTCACTTCGGGGAGGAGACTCATACGGAGGTCGTCCTGGCGCCGTCGGTGAGCCTCTTTGCCCTCGCTGGGCTGTTGATCCACACCTTCTTCGACGGAGTGTCGATTGCGTCGGGTTTTCATGTCAGTGTGGGATTGGGATTTTTAATCTTTGTCGCGGTTGCTCTTCACAAGATCCCAGAGGGGTTCACGGTCGGCTCGATTATGCTGGCTGCGGGTAGGTCTCGCATGGTGGCGATGAGCTCATCGATTGGCATTGGTCTCTCGA
The DNA here is from genome assembly GCA_028870115.1 of Candidatus Methylomirabilota bacterium. Taxonomy (NCBI): domain Bacteria; phylum Methylomirabilota (SeqCode); species Candidatus Methylomirabilota bacterium. Next base: position 53,702 of record JAGWQH010000103.1, on the reverse strand, counting down.
CCATAGTTGGCGCGATATGTGCATCTTATCTCCAGGGGCTGTTGGGATATCGGTTGGCGCTGTCTGCCGGGGTGATGATCTATGTGGCGGCGTCTGACCTGATGCCTGAGGTGAACCGCGAGAAGGGGATCCTGATGGCGCTCATGGTGTTTGTTGGCATTCTGCTGTTCTACCTGACCGAGCGGCTGCTCTCGAGTTTCGGCTTCTAAGGCAGAAGTTGGCGGATTCCGCTTGCATCCGGAGGCTGGGTTTGGTATACGGTAAAAATCATAGTTGCGGCCACGACTAGGAGGCGGTGTGAGAAAGAGTTGGCGGATTGCGATGGCGCTGGCGAGCCTCGTCCTGCTATCGGCAGGACCGGCGCGAGGGGAGATCTATTACCGAATCAACGAGGACGGGATCACTCACTTTACCAATACGCCGACAACACCGCAGCACAGGCTGCTCCAACCGGGAGTGTTGCCTTCCACCGCCCGACTTACCGGCGCGAACATGTCAGAACTGATCGACGCCCTCGCTGCTGAGTACGAGATTGATCCCGCCCTGATTCGAGCCGTGATTCAGGTGGAGTCGAACTTTAATCGCAAGGCCGTCTCGCGCAAGGGGGCGCAAGGGTTGATGCAACTCATGCCCGCCACCATCTGGCGCTTCTCAGTGGGTGATGCCTACGATCCTCACGAGAATATCGGGGCCGGCGTCCGCTACCTGCGCCAACTCCTGGACCTGTTCCAGGGGGATCTTACGCTGGCATTGGCCGCCTATAATGCCGGAGAGAACGCGGTCCTTCGGTACAGGGGCGTACCTCCCTATCAGGAGACTCGGGATTACGTAACCAAAGTCCTCGGCCTGTACCGACGCGGGCAACGGGAGCGTCAGAGGAATGGGGCAATCAAGGCGGTCACACAGGTAGTCGCTGCGCAATCGCCGGCCCCTGTACCGCCCTCGTCCATTTACAAGGCGGAGGCGTCCGATACGATCCTGTACTCCAATATCCCGCCTATCGTCCAATCGCCTTAGGCATGTGACGCGCGGTGTTTCCCTGCTGTTATGGTTCCGAGCTTACACCTCAGTAACGTCTGACTGTTGATCCCACCTTTACTTCAATATCTGAACTGAGATGTTGAGCGATAGAGGGAAAAAGCTTGACATGATGATCTGCTCAAATTAAATTATGAGCTTCGTGTCTGAGTAACGATAAATCGTTGTGAGCGGTAAACTTAACCGGTAAGGGTGAATAAGGAGAAGGAGGAATGTCGATGCGCGATATCATGGTTGGCGAGTCATTGGCGGGTGACGGCAACGAGGTGGCACATATTGACCTGATGATTGGTCCCAAGAGCGGTCCCGTCGGCGCCGTCTTCGCACAGCGTCTCGCTCAGCAGAGTGCGGGACACAGCGCCCTGTTGGCGGTCGTAGCGCCGAATTTGCTGGCGAAGCCTGCGACGGTGATGTTCAACAAGGTGACGATCAAGGGCGCGAAGCAGGCGGTCCAGATGTTCGGCCCAGCCCAGGCGGCTGTGGCGAAGGCAGTGGTGGATAGCGTTGCCGAAGGCGTGATCTCCGCCAAGGATGCTGAAGACCTGGCGGTCGTGGTCGGCGTCTTCATCCACTGGGAGGCCGATGACAATAAGAAGATCTACGACTACAACTATAAGGCGACCAAAGAGTCGATCGCGCGGGCCTTGGCAGAGCAGCCCTCAATGAGTGAGATCCTGGCGCAGAAGGATAAGGTCAAGCATCCATTCGCGTAGTCGGATCGATACGAGGCAGAATTAAAGAATACGATCATCTACATCGAAGGGGGCTGTCGGGCGAGCACTGAAGGCCTGATTGGCTTCTTGCCCGCCAGCCCCTTTGATTATTTCCACTGAGTGAGGGCCTATGACGACAGAGCGAAAGCACCTGCTCTATTTTTTGACGACGGAATCCCAACCGAGTCCATTTGACATCAACATGGCGTACGATGCGGGTTTCCACGCCGTAATTCCATATGGTAGTGTGACTGAGGAGTCGGCAGTCCTTCTGGTGCAGGATATCATCTTCTCCCGTGGGCCGAAAGGCGCCAAGTTTAGCGCGCTCTTTATCGGGGGTAACGACATAGAGTCGGCCGAGCGGGTCCGTGAGACCGCTGTGAAGAGCATGTTCCCCCCCTTCCAGGTGTCGATGATGATCGATCCCAAGGGGTCGTATACGACGGCTGTGGCGCTGGTTGCCAAGGCGGAGCAGGCGCTCGGCGGATTGCGCGGCAAACAGGTTGCCATCCCGGGCGGAACGGGCCCCGTGGGTACGGTTGCGGCGAGTCTCTGCGTGAAGCTGGGGGCCGAAGTGATTATCGGTTCCAGACAATTGAGTGCCGTCGAGCGTCTGGCCCAACGGCTATCAGCGCAGACGGGAGGCTCAGTCAAGGGCGCCGCAATGGCGACGGATGATGAGAAGATCTCGCATCTGCGTAGCGCTGATGTCATCCTGACGACCGGCAAGGCCGGCGTGCAGATGATTTCAGAGGCGGTTCTGAAAGCGCTCCCGTCGGGTAAGCTTGTGGCCGACGTCAATGCCGTTCCCCCGACCGGCATCTACAACCTGTCGCCGAATGATGATCTGAAAGAGATCGCGCCGGGTATCAAGGGAATCGGCGCGCTCGCCGTTGGGGTCCTGAAATATGATGTCGAGATCGAAATGCTCGAGACCATCCGAACCTCGGAGAAGTTCGTGGTTCTTGACGAGAATAAGGCTTTGGAGATTGCTCAGAGACGGCTCTTCGCCTGAGGCTTCATTGCGGGTGGCGCATATCGGCGCTTCAACTCTCACCTTCTCTGTTCAGGTGAACGTGTAGGTTCTGCTTGAATCGGTTCTGTGGTAAGATTTCACTATTAGGATAGGAGTGAGAATCAGGTGTCTGAAACACAGTTTATATTGATTACCGGTCGATCGACCAAGCAGGGAAGTTCAGCCCATCTAGGTAAGGAAGCCCAAGAGTACCGAGACGAGGTCTCGACCTTGCAGATGAACCTCAAGGATATTGAAGCGTTAGGGTTACAGGACGGGGTTCAGGCGCGGGTCAAATCGAACTACGGTTCGATCGTGGTCAAATTGAAAAAAACCGATATCCCGCAGGGGATCGTCTTTATTCCTTATGGAGAACTGAGTAACGCCCTGATCGGTCCGGATACCCAGGCTACAGGGATGCCGGATTCGAAGGGGATCACGGTGGAGGTTGAACGCCATGGCTGAGAGCGTTGCCGTGAAAGAACCGGCTGTGAAAGAACCGTATGTGATGACGGGCGTCGTGTGCCCCTTCTGCGGTGTGACGTGTGACGATCTTGAGGTCAAGGTCGAGAATGGGAAGATCGTAGAGGTTAAGAATGCCTGCGTCCTGGGTAAAGCCACCTTTCTCCATCACCTGGAGGGGTTGTCGACCCCGAGGATTCATGGAAAACCGGCGACGGTTGATGAGTGCATCGATGCGGCGGCAGAGATTCTCGCCAAGGCCAAGTACCCCCTCATCTATGGACTCGACTCGACCGAGCTGGGCGCGCAGCGGGCGTCGATCGAGCTGGCCGATCTGATCGGTGCGAATATCGACCATACCTCCTCGGTCTGTCACGCGCCGAGCTATCAGGCGGTGATGACCGTCGGCATCCCGACCTGCACGTCTGGAGAGACGAAGAACCGGGCCGATCTGGTGATCTTTTGGGGTTGTAATCCGGCCGAGGCTCACCCACGGCACGCCACTCGTTACTCGGTCACCGTCAAGGGGATGTTCACCCCCAAGGGTAAGAAGGACCGGATGGTCATTCATGTCGATGTCAGGCCGACGCCGACCACACGAATCGCCGACGCCTTTATCCAGATGAAACCGAACTCCGACTACGAGGTCATCTCTGCGCTCAGGGCGCTTGTGAGGGGCCACGAACTGCCGCAGGCCGAGGTTGGAGGCATACCAGTCGATGAGTTGAAAGCGCTTGTAGAGAAAATGAAGAGCGCCAAGTTCGGGATCATCTATTGGGGGATGGGTCTGACCCAGACCAGAGGAAAATACCTGAATCTTGTTGCGCTGCTCAAGCTCGCTCAAGATCTCAACCAGTTTACAAAGTTTTCGTGCGCGGCGATGAGGGGTCACGGGAATGTGGTGGGAATGGCACAGGTGCTGACATGGCAAACCGGCTTTCCGTTCCACGTCAACATGAGTCGCGGCTATCCCCGATTCAACCCCGGAGAATTTTCTGTAGTCGATATGTTGGCCCGTAAAGAGATCGATGCGTCGCTAGTGATCGCGGGTGACGCCATCGGGAACTTTCCCGGCAGTATGGGGGAGCATCTCAAATCAATCCCGCTGATTGCCATCGATCCTAAAGAGAGCGATACGACCAGAGTCGCCGACATCGTGATTCCGTCGGCGCAGGGCGCCATCGGTGCCGGAGGAATGGCGTACAGGATGGATCACATCCCCCTGTTGTTCAAAAAGGTGGTTGAGTCACCCTACCCATCGGATCGGGAGATCCTTGAGCGCATTATCGCAAAGATAAAGGCGATAAAGAGTCATAGCAATGCCGCTCCCGCCCCGGCCGGTAGAGGCTGAGGATAATCGACATGGGACGCTCATTACGAATTGTCGGCGGCGAGGTCTACGACCCGGCGAACGGGATCGATGGGACCATTAAAGAGATCTGTGTTGAGGATGGAAAGATCGTAGAGTCCTGCACCGCGCCTGCCGAGGTCATTGACGCCAGTAACTTGGTGGTTATGCCAGGTGGTGTCGATATTCATACCCACATCGGCAGTCCGGCGGTCAACGCGGCTCGCGGGTTCAGGCCGGAGGACCACCGGCATATGCTGTTCAGTGCGAAACCCGGCATGAGATCCGGCGTTGGTTCTACGGTCCCTTCTACATTTGCGACCGGCTACCTGTATGCTCAGATGGGCTATACCACGGTGATGGAGGGCGCAAACGCCCCCATCGGCGTTCGGCATACCCATGAGGAGTTGATCGACATCCCGATCGTAGATAAGGGGCTGTATATCGAATTGGGGAGTAATGAGTTTATTCTGAAGTTCATCAAGGCCGGCGAGATGGAGAAGGTCAAGCGATATGTCGCCTGGCTCCTCCGGTCGTTGAAGGCCTATGGCGTGAAACTGGTCAACCCCGGCGGGGTAGAGCAGTGGAAGTACGGGAAGGATATCGCGAATCTTGACGACAAGGTCCATTATTTCGACGTGACGCCGCGCCAGATTCTGAAGGCGCTCTCCTGGGCCAACGAAAGCCTCGGGTTGCCTCACTCGATCCACCTGCACGCCAATAGCCTGGGCACACCCAATAATTACCTGACGACCTTAGACACGATGCGGACGCTCGAGGGCGCACGGCTCCACGTGGCGCACGCGCAGTTTCACAGTTACGGCGGGGAAAACTGGGGCGGCTTCTGCTCAAAGGCGACTGAAATCGCGGAGTATATCAACACCCATCCCAACATCACGACGGACATCGGTCAGATCGTCTTCGGCGATGCCACTACCATCACGGCGGACGGCCCGTGGCAGTACCGGTTGTACAAGCTCAGTAAGAATAAGTGGTACAACCAGGACATAGAGGTAGAGTCAGGGTGCGGGATCGTCCCGTACACATATCGAGAGAATAACTTTGTGAACGCCCTTCAATGGGCCATTGGGCTGGAGCTCTTTCTCCTGATCCGTGATCCGTGGCGGGTGTTCCTCTCCACCGATCATCCCAACGGCGGTCCCTTCTACTTCTATCCCTGGATCATCAGGTTGCTCATGGACAAACCGTTCCGGGATGAGATGCTGAAGCGTGTTCACAAGCGTGTGATGCCCGAGACCATCCTGTCGTCCCTTGACCGTGAGTACACCCTGAATGAGATTGCCATCATCTCCAGGGCGGGTCCAGCGAGAGCATTGGGGCTCACGCACAAGGGCCACCTGGGGGTCGGAGCGGATGCCGACATTACGATCTATTCCAAAGATAGCGATAAGGAACAGATGTTTGAGCACCCGGTCTATGTCATCAAGGGCGGAGAGATGGTCCTTCGAGATGGTGAGATCGTTCATAGCCCTGACGGGAAGACGCTGTTTGTTATCCCGCCTGAAGTCGGCGAGATGGATCCGACCTTTAAGACCGAATTCGAAAACTACTATACGATCCGGTACCAGAATTTCCCAATCGATATTGAGGACATCCCCAACCGAGAGGCGATCCCTGTGGGAGCGCCTCGATGATATTGTTGTTGATCTGACGGAGACACGATGGAGATTAATGGTGTTTGCATCGACGAGACATATGCAGAGGCATTCGGCGCTTATGCCGGCCGGGTACTGATTACCGCGTGCAGCAAGGCGTGGGCCCTGGAGGCGGCGCGGAGCATGGCAGGTTTCGGCACGTCAGTCATTGGCTGCGGCTGTGAAGTGAGTATCGAGGGGATCGAGCCTCAGGAGACTCCTGATGACCGCCCCGGCGTAAGTGTGCTGCTGTTTGCCATGTCAAAAAAGGCGGTTCAGGAGCAGCTTATCAACCGGATCGGCCAGTGCGTGATGACCGCTCCTTCCTCGGCCTGTTACAACGCCTTGGAGGCGGAAGATCGTCTGTCGATAGGGGGCAAGCTCAAGTTCTTCGGCGACGGATTTCAGATCAGCAAACGATTCGACTCGCGGATGACCGGCAATGGGACCGGACCTCGCCGTTTCTGGCGGATTCCTGTAATGGACGGTGAGTTTATTGTCGAAGACCGGTTCGGCGTACAAAAGGGTGTCGCCGGCGGCAACTTCTTGTTGTTGGGAAGCGAGCTGTCCGGAACCCTGCAGGGCGCGGAGCGGGCAATTGAGGCGATGCGAAAGGTGCGAGGCGTGATTATGCCCTTCCCCGGCGGTATCGTCAGATCCGGCAGTAAGGTTGGCTCCCGCTACAAGTTCCTCAATGCCTCAAGCAACACGGCTTTCTGTCCATCGCTGAGAGGGGCGGTCCGGAGTGAACTGCCGGAAGGGGTCGGGGCGGTCCTTGAGATCGTCATCGATGGCCTGACGCCGGAGGCGGTAGGAGAGGCCATGCGGGTTGGTATTCGAGCCGCGTGCGGTCCAGGTGTCATGAAGATCTCCGCCGGTAACTACGGCGGAAAGCTGGGAAAACATCACTTTCACCTCCATCAGCTATTAGCTGAAGGCTGATCGCTGACAGCTGATTTATGAAAAGAGGGTAGCATGTCACCAGTCGTACTTCATACAAAAGAGATTCCGACGAATATCCCGCTTGAGGCTGAGTCGATCTCGCCCGATCTGTTCGTCGAGCGCAGCCAGGCCGAGATCGAGGCGATGCCCGTCGCATTGGGAAATGAGAGCCACCGACTTGGCGACTTCTTCAAGGTCGAGGGGGAGCGGTCGGACGAGATCATCATTGAGGGCTGCGCGGGACGGGTGAAGTGGATCGGCTCCGGAATGACGCGAGGTCGGGTCGTCGTCCGTGGCGATGCCGGGATGCATGCCGGGTCGTACATGCGAGGCGGCGAGATCCTCATCGAAGGCAATGCCGACGATTTCCTCGGTGTCGAAATGCAAGGTGGGCTGATCCGCGTCACGGGTAATGCCAGGCATCGCGTCGGAGCCGCCTATCGGGGCAGCAAGTACGGCATGCAGGGCGGGATTATCATAGTCGGGGGGAACGTCGGGCATGAAGTGGGCGCCTATATGCGGCGAGGCCTCATCGTCATCAAAGGGAATGCCGAGGACTTCCTGGGAGCCATGATGACGAACGGGACGATCTGTCTGTTTGGCCAGGCAGGCATCAGGACAGGAGGTGGAATGCAGAAGGGGACGATCGTCTGCCTGCGGCCCGTTGACCTGCTGCCGACCTTTGCCTACGACTGCACCTATGCGCCGGTCTTTCTCCGAATGCTGTTCAAAGGGCTCACGCAACTTGGGGTGGAGCCTCCCGTTCCTACGAATGGCCTGGTTCGACGCTACCATGGGGACCTGGCCGATGTCGGTAAGGGCGAAATCCTGATCGCCGCCTGAGGAGGATACGGCTGTGTCGCTCAGTCTGAATCGCCAGGCGGTTGAGATTCTTAATAGGATGTCGGCTCGAGCCTCCGCGCTCGGGATCTCGGTCTCGACGTTGAAGAACGGTGCCAGACTCGTCGATCTTGGGGTCAAGGTGCCGGGGGGGTTGCTGGCGGGGAAAGGGCTGGCGGAGATCTGCCTCGGCGGACTTGGGGAGGTCTCGTTCCTTCCGCTGGATTATGGCGACTTCTCGTTTTCCGGCATCAGCGTGGCGATCGACGGTCCGGTGCTCCCGTGCCTTGGTTCACAGTATGCCGGTTGGCGGGTCCATCGCGGGAAGTTTTTCGGGATGGGGTCGGGGCCAGCCCGGGCGCTGGCCAGGACCGAGGAGCTCTACGAAACGATCCGCATCCGGGACGACGCCGACTCAGCAGTTCTGGTGCTGGAGAGCGGGCGACTGCCGGATGAAGAGGTGGCCGAGTACGTGGCCGAGAAGTGCGGCGTCAAGCCGGATCGGGTCTCGTTGGCGGTCGCGGCCACGCGAAGTGTAGCCGGCGCGGTACAGATTGCGGCGCGGTCGGTCGAGACCGCCATGCACAAACTGTTCGAACTCGACTTTGACGTCACCAAGACGCTCAGTGGCTTTGGAACCTGTCCTATTGCCACCCCTTCTGCCGACGATCTGACGGCTATCGGACGGACCAACGACTGTGTGTTGTACGGCAGCAAGGTCTATCTGACGGTGTCGTCGACCGATGACGAGATCGCGGCGTTGATCGATAAGATTCCGTCCTGCGCGTCGCGGGACTATGGTCAGTTGTTCCGCGACCTGTTTAAGCGGTATGACGGCGACTTCTACAAGATCGATCCGTTCCTCTTCAGTCCGGCCAAGATCGCCATTACCAATGCCGCCAGCGGCCGAACCTTCAGGGCCGGGCGCTTCAATGCCGAACTGCTCCAGACTTCTCTCCTTAGTTGATCAGAAATGCTGTCAGCCGACAGCGATCAGCCATTGACAAGCAAGCTTGCAGCTCTCAGTCATCGGTTGTCAGCTACAAACGCGAGTTGGGATGGCGCCATCGGATCCCTTGGTTTGTGCTGTATGCTGACGGCTGATAGCTGATCGCTCAAAATGAAGATCGGGATCCTCGCCGATAGAAAAGCGTGGCACGTCGAGGCCCTTGCGAAGGCGCTGGCGCGACGCGGTTGCCAGACCGACTTTTTGCCGATTACCCGGCTGGTGGCCCGCGCTCCAGGTGATCCGCTTGTCGCGATCGATGGCCAACCCCTCGAATCGTACGATGCACTGCTGGTTCGAACGATTCCGGAAGGGTCATTAGAGCAGATCGTCTTCAGGATGAACGCACTGCACCGTCTGGAAGCGTCAGGGATTCGGATCATGAATCGGCCGAGCCCGCTGGAACAGACCGTCGATAAGTATTATACGTCCAGTCTGCTTGCGTCACGCGGCCTGCCAACTCCGAAGACCATAGTAGCTGAGGGGTTCGACGAGGCGATAGCGGCGTTCCACGAACTTAGCGACGTGGTCGTCAAGCCGCTTTTCGGCGCCGGGGGAAGAGGGATGATGCGACTCTGCGACGCCGATGTCGCCTATCGAGTCTTTCGCGCCCTCGCGCTGACTCGGAGCATCTTCTACATCCAGGAATTTGTCCCGCATGGCGATTACGATCTGAGGGGTCTGGTGATCGGAGATCGGGTGGTTGCGGCCATGCGTCGGCGGTCGGAAGGGTGGCGGCATAATGTCTCTCAGGGTGCGCGACCGGAGCCTCACGTTATGGATGACGAGGCAACCGGTCTCTGCCTCGAAGCGAGTAGACTCCTCGGGACCGATTATGCCGGGATCGACCTGCTTCAGACCTCTCACGGTTACACGGTTGTGGAGGTCAACAGCATTCCCGGCTGGTCCGGCCTGCAGCGGACTACGGAGATCGAGATCGCTCAAGAGGTCGCCGATCACCTGCTCAGGCAACTGCAACCATAAGCGATGCGAACTGACTCGTCATTGCGAGCCGCAGGCGAAGCAATCTCACCGTTCTCAGCTTACAGGGACACTATTACAGAACTTGGAGATTGCCACGGTCGCGGTACTCCCTCGCAATGACGCCACGCAAATGTACCTGTGCTAGGGATAGACTGATGTCGCCGGCCGACAAAGTCTCCCTCGCTGCTCAACTCGCCTGCCTCCTGGAGGTGAGCGCCGATAAGCCCGGGAACGTTACCCCATTCGCCGACTTCGCCGATACGCGCTATACCGATTTTCTCGCCAGTTCCATCGTCCTTGGACAGGTCCTGCGGAAAGCGGCCACCGTAGCGATCGGTTCATTGGTCCTTGACGCGGTTCGAGAGACGAAGCGGCTGGTCGGCCGGAACACCAACCTTGGTATCGCGCTCCTCTTTGTTCCGCTGGCAAAGGCGGCCTTGCGCAAAGGACGCCGATCCCTTCGGTCCAGCCTTCGGAGTGTGCTGACTGCCCTCACGCCCTACGATGGACAACGAGTTTACGAGGCGATTCGCCTGGCAGCACCCGGCGGCCTCGGACAGGCGGATCAGTTGGATGTCCGGGCAACGCATGGCAGGGTGCCGCTCCTTGAGGCGATGCGCGCGTCGGCTGATCGGGATTCGATCGCGCGCGAGTATGTTACCGACTTCGAGATTACCTTTACCATCGGTGCTCCGACCCTCGAGCGCTCTCTCCGGGAGTCAGGCGATCCGGAAGCTGCGGTCATTCAGACCTGTCTGACGCTGCTGTCGCGCGTACCGGATTCGCTCATTGCGCGTAAATGCGGAGCGCGCGAGGCCGCCAGGATCTCGCGGGAGGCGGGCAAGATCCTCGCTATCGGCGGGGTCTATACTGAGCAGGGTTGGCGAAGACTTCGGCGTTGGGATCGCGCTCTCCGCAGAGACGACAACCGACTCAATCCGGGGACCACCGCGGACCTGACCGCCTCGGCGCTCTTTGTGGTGGCGTTGGAGCGGGGGGGCGAATTTGTGCTGGGTGGCAGCGCACGTTGATATACGCGGTACGCTCTACAGCTCCTTGCCCCTCGTTCCCGTTCCCCTCTTTAAGACCCTCACGTTCGATCTGACATCCGCAATCGTCTGTCCGCAGTGCATGTCTTGTTTGAAACGCCGTTCTATACTATAGTTCCTTGTACTTTATTGTCAGACAACGTTCCATGTACAGTGCCGACGAACACGTGAGGGAGACGGGTATGAGTGGCCTGGATAAAATCGTCAGTCCGAAGACCATTGCCGTTATCGGTGCCTCTGAGCATACAGGTTCCGTGGGACGGGCCATCATGGAGAATCTCCTCGCGCAAAAGACTGCGTCGATCTTTCCGGTGAATCCGAACCGAAAAAAGATCCTGGGGATAGATGCCTGTACCCAAATTGCGGCGGTCCCGAAGCCGGTCGATCTTGCCGTGATTGCCACGCCTGCGTCCACAGTTCCCGATCTTGTTGGAGAGTGCGGAGAGGCCGGAGTGGGGGGGATCGTCATCATCTCCGCAGGGTTCAAGGAGGTCGGTGAAAAGGGCAAGAGGTTGGAGGATCGGATCCGGGAGACCCGGAAACGGTACGGTATGAGAATCATCGGGCCCAATTGTCTCGGTGTCATCCGGCCCGTCACCGGGCTGAACGCCTCTTTTCTGAAAGCCCGTCCTGACGCCGGGCGGATCGCCTTTATCTCCCAGAGTGGAGCGCTGGGGAGCGCGATCCTCGACTGGGCCATGCATGCCCATGTCGGTTTCAGCCTCTTTGCCTCTCTCGGCTCTATGATCGATGTCGATTTTGGGGATCTGATCGATTTCCTCGGCGATGATCCGAACACGAAAAGTATCATGCTCTATATGGAGGCGGTCGGGAACGCGAAGAAGTTCATCAGCGCCGCCAGGGGGTTTGCGAGGAACAAACCGATCATCGTGTTAAAGCCCGGAAAATTCGCCGAGAGCGCACAGGCTGCGTTGTCTCATACCGGATCGATGGGGGGTGAAGATCGAACATACGATGCCGCCTTCAAACGGATCGGCGTTGTCAGGGTGAGAGATATTTCGGATCTGTTTAATGTGGCTGAGGTCCTGCATGCAAAGCATCTCCCGAAAGGGTGCGAGATCGCGATTGTTACCAATGCAGGAGGAGCCGGGGTCATTGCGACGGACATGTTGATAGGGCTGGGCGGAAGGCTCGCACGACTGACGGATGACAGCACCAGGGCGCTGGACGCCCATCTTCCCGCATATTGGAGTAAGGCAAACCCGGTGGATATCCTGGGGGATGCGGATAGAGAGCGGTACGAGACGGCCGTCACCACCTGCCTGGATGATCCCGGCGTGAACGGCGTGATTACCATCTATACGCCGCAGGGGGCCACACAACCGGACGAACTCGCCAGGCGCTTCACCGAGATCGCCGATCAGAGCCGTAAACCATTCATTACCGTCTGGATGGGCGGGGAGCAGGTCGAAGGCGCGCGGAATACCACCCTTCAACACAACATCCCCACATATGCGACGCCGGAAGAGGCCGTGAAGACCTACCTCTACATGTACCGGTACGGGCGGAACCTCGAGCTCCTGTATGAAACCCCTGGGCAATTATCGGTAGACCAGGCGCCGCCCAAACATAACCTCAAGGCCTTCATCGCCGAGCTGTACAAAGAGGGGCGGATGCTCCTGACGGAGAACGAATCGAAGCGGTTTCTCGTGAATTACGGTGTTCCCACCGTCAAGCCGCATCTCACGAAGAATCTGGAAGAAGCCCTGAGTCTGGCGAATTTGGTCGGTTACCCGGTTGTGCTGAAGATCGTGTCCCCCGATATCTCTCATAAAAGCGACGTCGGCGGTGTGGTCATCGGGATCGATTCCGACCGTGAGCTGAAGAATAATTATGAACGTCTGATGAAAAGGGTTCAGAAGAAAGCCCCGCAGGCGAGCATCTCGGGGATCTCCGTTCAGCAGATGGTGGAAAAGGTCGATTACGAACTGATCCTGGGGATGAAAAAGGATAAAGAGTTCGGTGCGGTGATCCTCTTTGGAATGGGGGGAATCGGGGTAGAGATGTTTCAGGACTTCTCCATCGGTCTGCCGCCGTTGAACCAGACCCTTGCGAGAAGGCTGATGGAGGAGACGAAGGTCTTCAGGATGATCCAGGGCTATCGGGGGAGGCCCCCTGCGGATATGCAGCAGTTGGAGCAGATTCTGACGAGCTTTTCTAATCTAGTCGTCGATTTTCCGGAGATCGCCGAGATCGATATCAACCCACTCGCCATCTCCGAAGGCAAGGCCTGCGCCCTCGATGCCAGAATCATCCTCGATCCGGCGGGCCTGGGACACACCGACGGCTATCCCCATCTCGTCATTACCCCGTATCCTGCGCGATATGTGGCCCCATGGCGATTGACCGACGGGACCGAGGTACTCTTGAGGCCGATCCGACCGGAGGACGAACCTCTGGAGCGTGAGATGCTCTCGACCCTCTCCGAGGAGACATTGCGGGGGAGGTTCTTTCAGGTCTTAAAGAAGATCACGCATGAGATGCTGATTCGGTTCTGCAATATCGATTACGACCGGGAGATGGCGATTGTGGCGGAGCTGAGAGAGGGGGAGAAAAAACGGATTATCGGCATCGGACGGTTGATCATTGAGCCGGATTGCACGAGCAGCGAGTTTGCCGTTGTGGTGCACGATGATTTTCAGGGCAAAGGCCTGGGCTACAAACTGGTGGACATGCTGATTGGTGTGGCCCAGGATAAGGGGCTGGGAGAGGTCACCGGCACCGTCCTCACCGACAACACCAACATGCTTCGGGTGTGCGAGACGCTCGGATTCAAGATCAGCCATGAGCCTGAAGGGGTGAGCAAGGTCAGGCTGATATTGAAGTAAGACGAGAAAAAATCTCTTGCCTCGTCGTCCCGGGGAGGCTACGCGAGTTGATGCGTCTCCAATCTGGAGGTCTGGCGACCAAAGAACTCAATCAGGTGGTTGGCAACGGCCCTTCTCTGCTTATCCACTGTGATCACATGGTAGCAGTCATCCAACAGGATCAGGTGCTTCTGTTGTGACGCGATGGTATTGTAGACCAGCTCGCCATTGCGTGGACCGGTCATGTCGTCCTCGCGGGCCTGGAGGATTACGGTAGGTGCCGTCACCTCACCCAAGCGACCACGAACCCGCGCGATGAGCCGGTCGATATGGCTCAAGGTCTTCAGCGGGAAGATCGGATAGCCCTTCGAGGCCGCGGAGTTGGCGCGGATTGCGGCGTCGGCGCCACGGTTCTTCCATTGGGCCCACCTGTCCCTGATCCATCCGCGCATGAGCGCGAGCGGATGATACGCTGCCCGAATGTGGGCCTGAAGCTGCTCGTCCTTAATGCCAAAAGGCGGGCCATCCGCATGGAAGAGGAGATAGTGCAGGGGAGCCACCTTCATGACAAACGGCAAGAGCGCCCTGATCCGAGGCGTATTCCACCCATCATAGATGAATGTGGGCGACAGGACGCCGAGTGCGTCAACGTCTACGGTCACTGAGGATTGCAGGGCCAGAAGTGCGCCCGCACTTAGGCCGGCCACATAGAGGTAGTTATATCGTTCGCGCACGAAAGCCAGTTGTTCCTGCACGTGCGTGATCCAGTCATGTTCGGAAGTTTTCAGCAAATCTCTGATCCGCGTGCAGTGGCCCGGAAGGGTTGTGGCATAGACGTCCCATCCGTTGCGCGCCAGCCGCCGTCCGAGGTAGCTCATCTCCGTTGGTGTCCCTGTTACCCCGTGAATCAAGTACACCAGACCTTGTGAGCGGGTCTGGATGGCCAGGTCGGTCGGCCGTCGGCCGACCATCTCGTCAAGGGGGCCACACTGCGTGGCCGGCGGTCGTCTCATGGTTGTTCCTCGCACTGGGTAAACAGCCGGTCCAGCATTTCGATGGCCAGATCGATCTCGCCAGTGGTGATATCCAGACAAGGCGCAAGGGTGAAGACGTTCTTGTAATATCCCCCGACGTCCAACACTAACCCCATCGGGCCGCGGGATGTTGGAATCCCTCCAGCCAGGCCCCGCTCGAAGATCCGGTCTGTGAGCGGCTTGTTGGGTGTAAACCCGTCGGCCTGCGTGACCTCGATACGAAGCGCCAGACCAAGGCCGGAGACGTCCCCGATGGTAGTATGTCGTTTCTTGAGGTCCTCGAGCTGCTGTAAGAAATAGGCACCTGATTCGGCTACCTTCCGTTCATAATCCTGCTGCTCAATCCACTGCAATGTCGCTAAGGCTGCGGCCGTGCCCAACGGATTGGATGAGAAAGTGGAATGCGTCGACCCCGGTGGGAAGGCCTGGGGAGAGATGAGGCGCTCCTCGGCCCACAACCCGGAGATGGGATTAAGGCCGTTGGTCAATGCCTTCCCGAAGACGACGATGTTCGGCTTGACGCCGAAGTGCTCGATGGCCCAAAACCTCCCCGTCCTGAAAAATCCCATTTGAATCTCATCGTCTACCAGGAGGATTTGTCGCTCATCCAGGATGGTCTTGAGCCGCCGGAAATAGTCCGGCGGGGGTACGACGTAGCCTCCGGTACCCAGTACGGGCTCCACATAAAACGCAATAAACTCCGGCTCTTCAGCCTTCGCATCCCAGAATGAGTTGAACTCCGTTTCAAACAGGCGCCCAACCTGATCGGCGCAGTAATAGTCGCAGCTCTCCAGCTTCATCCCGTATGGACACCGGAAGCAATACGGGAACGGTACGAAATGCGCTCGGTTTGAAAAATGGCCAAAGCGTCGACGGTAGCGGTAGCTGGAAGTGATCTCGGAGGTCCCGAGGGTTCGGCCATGGTACCCGCCCATAAAGGCCATAAACAGGGACTTGCCAGTCGCATTGCGCACGAGCTTCATAGAGTCCTCGATGGCCTGGGAGCCCCCGACATTGAACTGCACGCGCCCTCTCATTCCGAATGCCCGCAGACATTCGGTCGCCAACCGCTCGGCCACCAGGACCTTTTCTTCGTGGAGATACTGGCACGCCAACTGTGGCAACTGATCGAGCTGCACCTTCAGTGCGTCCACAATGCTTGTATTGCGATAGCCAAAGTTCACCGCGGAGTACCACATCTGGAGATCGAGGTATGGCCTGTCCTCGCGATCGTAGAGAAAGCTGCCCTCGCAGCCTTGAAAGAACTTGGGAACGGACGAGTAGTGCACCGTATCGCCATGCGAGCAATACTGCGCTTCCTTTTCACGCAGCGCCGCTTCGCTGAGTCGGTTCTCGTCGACGCGATTCATTCGATCTGTTCTCCCTTCCGAAAGAGACGTTCAGTAACGTCGGTAAGCGTCTCGAACGGCTCACAGGCGATCCCCTGCAGATCGCACCACTCTCGCAGTCTTCCCTTGGCAAAGACCTGTTGTGCCACGGTTGATACGCACCGATCGGAACGTCCGTCTCCGATGTACGCCGTATCCTTCAGCGAAAGCCCGCCGGATGCGGCTGCAGCGCATTTACATGTGCCGGCCCCAACCCAACAGCCAGGCGATGCAAACGGGAAGCTGAGCGAGGGGTACCCGTTCCCATTCCAGACCAGGCGGTTGGAGATCGCAGGGATGTGCGAGAGACCGTGTTGCTGCAATACGGTCTCGATGATCAAATCGAGGCCGTCACTGACAATCATCAGTGGGATACCGCGCTCTATGCACCGTTGGTTAAGTGTGACAATTCCCTCGTCGACGGGGAGTTCAGCCGCAAACTGCACCAGTTCTGCCCGATCTGCCCGGATCAATTCGACTTGTCGAGACAGACACTCCCGGCTGGTGATCTCGCCTCGTTCCCATCGACCCTCCCATTCGCGAAAAGCCGACAGGGCAAAGGTTTCGAGGACGGCGTCCGTAGCATCTACTTTCGTGATGGTCCCGTCGAAATCACAGAGGACTTGAAGCGCTAACAGGTCGCGCGACAGGCCCGTTCGTCTGGGACTCAGCGTGTGGTTGCCGAGCCTGAAATTCGAATAGATTGTTTCTGAAACACACAGTTGATTCATAATAGAACATGAAAGTTTTATGCAAAATATATGCCGATGTTAAATCAGCCCATCGGTCTAACAAGGCTCCTGAGATAATCAATCTATTTTCAATATGTTACACCGCTAGCACGATAGAGATCCACAAGAAATACTAAGTAGCATGTATGTCCTGCTTGATCGGATGAGAGAAGGGAACTCCGTGAGAAATAAGGGGTTCTGACGCAGTGTGGCGTTTTCGCAGGTGTGGCGGATTGGTCGCCGTCCGATGGAGGTCACTCGTCGGTGAGGTCCAGCCCAAAGCGTTCGGCCATCCGATACAGCGTTCGCCGATCAATTCCGAGTATCTTGGCGGCTTGAGTCTTGTTGCCCCGTGTCTCATTAAGAATCCTGATAAGGTACCGCTTTTCCAGCTCTTCCAGCGTGACAAGGTTCGGAAATTCCAGTGTAGTGGCAACGGGCGCTGATTTGCGCAAAGCGACCGGAAGATCGTCCGGCATGATGATCTCGTGGCTGGTCATGATCACCGCCGATTCAACCGTATGCTCCAACTCCCGGATATTCCCGGGCCAATCCGCTTGCTGGAGTACCATCAGGGCTTCCGGCGAAATCCCTACCACCCGTTTCTGGTTCATGATAGCAAACTTTTGTATAAAATGATAGGCCAACATCGGGATATCTTCCCGACGGTCGCGCAGCGGCGGTAATGTAATGATCACACCGTTGAGGCGGTAGTACAGATCCTCGCGGAACTGCTCCTTCCTCACCATGGACCAGAGGTCGCGATTGGTGGAGGCGAGCACCCGGACATCAACGGGGATCGACCTGTCGCTTCCGACCCGTCGGATTTCCTGCTCCTGCAGGACCCGTAACAGTTTGGCTTGCAAGGCGGGGCTCATATCCCCCACCTCGTCCAGGAGAATCGTCCCGCCGGTGGCCTGCTCAAACAGCCCCGGCTTCACGGCCGTTGCCCCCGTAAAGGCACCCTTCTCGTGGCCGAACAGCTCGCTCTCCAGCAGGCTTTCGGTCAGAGCCGCGCAGTTCACCGCCACGAAGGGCGCATTTACCCGAGGCCCATTATAATGAATCGCCCTGGCAATCAGCTCTTTGCCGGTTCCGCTCTCACCTTGCAGCAGGACGGGGCTACGCCCGGGCGCCACACGGGCTACCAGCTTATACACGTCGATCATCACTCGGCTGCTTCCAATGATATTGGAAAACTGATATCGGTTGCGAAGCTCCTGTCGGTACTGCAGGTTCTCGCATAGTAACCGGCGCTGATCCAGGGCTCGACGGATTGTGAGCAGGACCTCATCCTTCTTGAACGGCTTGCTGATGTAATCATAGGCCCCGCCCTTGATCGCCTCGATAGCCGACTCTATGGCGCCGAAGGCGGTAAGGAGGATGATCGGGGTCTCCGGGCTGAACTCTCGAAACCGCTTGAGCACGGCCATACCGTCCATGCCTGCCATTTTGATATCGGTCAGCACCAGATCCACGGGATCCCGCTGACCCATTTCCACCGCTTCGGCTCCTCCGCCTGCCACCTCCACTTCGTAGCCGGCTTTGGTTAAGACTTCGGCCAAGACTGCGCCGGCTGTGGCATCATCATCGACGACGAGGATTCGAGGCGGCTTAGGCATACTGCTCCACACGCGTGTGGATCGGCAAGGCGATCTGTACGGTGGTTCCCGATCCTGCCTGGCTCTCCACGGTGAGGGTACCACCATGGGCCGTAATGATGTCTCTGGAGATCGCCAGTCCCAGGCCACTGCCTTTGCCGATCTCTTTAGTGGTGAAGAACGGTTCGAAGATGAACCTTTGATGTTCCTCAGCAATGCCTCGGCCATTATCCTGGACTGTAATCACCGCAATGCCATCAAGGTTTTTTTCATCCGGCAGTGGGGATGCCGTGTCGGCTTCGGCCCGAGGGTTGCGACGGACAGTTCGAAGGGTAAGTCTTCCGCCTTGCGGCATCGCTTCGATGGCGTTGGCGATGAGGTTCAACAATACCTGTTCGAGTTGGGTTTTATCGCACAATACCGGCGGTAGTGTCGTCAGAAACTCAGTCTGGACTCGTATGCCTTTTGCAGCCAGCATCGGGCGGGTGAGTTTCAGCGCATCTTGAACCACCGTATCGAGCAGGACCGGGGCCAAGGTCGGCTGGGGATTGCGCGTGGACACCAGGAGATCCTGGATGAGCAGCACCACGCGATCGACTTGCGATTGGATGATGCCGATGCGGTTTTTCATCTCTGCTGTGATTCCGGGTTCATCTTCCAGTATCTGGAGATGCATAGAAACCGAATGGAGCGGTGTGCCGATTTCGTGCGCGACTGAGGCCACCAACTTGCCCATCGCCGCCATTTGCTCGGCTCGCTTCAGCCGTTGCTCGGTTGCGAACAGCCGGCCGTACGCCGCGATAAGATCATCGTTCTGTCGCGACATATCCTGTGTCGCCTGCTGCAGTTTGGATTGCAGAGCCTCACGTGCCAGACTGAAATAGCCTGCAGCGGCCAAGACGACCGACGTAATGGACCGGTTAATCAGCGCTTCCCAGGTGAATTGCTCGATGGGACCCCACATTCCGGCATAGGTTAAGACGATGCACATTCCGATAGTGACAATGGCGATCCGCTTTGGGTAGAACGCGGATGCCAGAAGGATAGGTAAGACATAGCCGTACGAAATAAAGATGTTGCCTGGGGTCCACATCTCCATCAGCCAGATCGTAAACATGATCAGACCGAGAATCCAACGGGATCCCTGGATGGTGAATTGTGTCATCTTCGTGTCACTATTCAATGTATCCGGTTCCTTACAACTCAGCGGATGTCGGCCCCTCGATTGAAGGCCCTTACCGGAAAGATATCGGCGTTGATCTTGTGCGGGACGATTGTCCTCATCCTTCCCATAATCGATGCGGCCATCTCCTGATCCTTCGCCAGTCCATAGACCGCCGGTCCCCAGGAACTCTGCCCGACCCCTAACGCCCCAGCCCGCGACATCGCCTTGACCAGCGCCGCCCCCTGCGTGGTGGCGAACGTTCCGCCTTGGACGGATTGGAACCATGCTCCAACAATTCGCTGAATCCTGGTAAGCGACTCACCGAAGACGATAGGGTCGCGCTCAAGCACCGACGGGAGCATCTGCATGAGCACGATTCGGCTGAGTCGTCCCGCGTCGGCAGGACGGCCGGCGAGCCGGTGAAACGCCCGGACCTCTTTTTTTCCGGTGAGCCCATGACCAACGTGTGGGACCGCCACAACAAAGGTCCACTCCCTCGGAAGGGGATAGCGAACGATCGTTGGAGGGAGGAGCCCTGAGGTCCGTGCTTCAATGCGCTTCAACTCGCTCTCCACTGTTCTACCCATGCTCACCCTCCGTCCGGCGTCCACGATGAAACCGCCCCGCTCAAAGGCAGCGATCCCGATCCCCGACCGACCCCCTCTGCCCATCACGGCCGCCAACTTCCGAACATCGGCGTTGATGGAGAAAAGGCGAGCCAGCGCTGAAGCGACGCTGAGCGCAAGTTGCGTTCCCGAGCCTAGGCCGGCATGGGCGGGGATAGTTGTTTTGACGGCGATGTGTGCCCTGTGGCGAATATTATAGTGGCGGAGGAAGCGGCGGGCCAATGCGAGGACACGATCCCGCTCTTGCCCTGCGGCCGAGAGGCGATCTGCCGGCGTGGCCTCGAGTATGATCGCGGGTTCGTT
Source organism: Candidatus Methylomirabilota bacterium (assembly GCA_028870115.1). Classification (NCBI taxonomy): domain Bacteria; phylum Methylomirabilota (SeqCode); species Candidatus Methylomirabilota bacterium. The sequence continues at coordinate 32,974 of JAGWQH010000103.1, read as the reverse complement.
GATTGACAGCCCGATGCTCCCGAACTGTCGACCCGATGAGCCATCGGGGTCGATGAAGCCGAAGTGAAGCCTGGCATGGGCCTTAACCGTCACCCTCATTGAGGCTGCCGCTCCACGTAGTTCTGGAGGTATTGCATCGCCAGGGCTTCCTGCTCACCCCCGGTCTTCTGCACAATCTCGGACAGGCGGCGATACTCCTGAAGGATCGTGTCCACTTCCATGAACCGGACCCGTGTGGCGAGGATGGCCGCCTCAATAATGGCGTTCTTCGCCCGGTTGAACCCGATAAATTCCCGCAGCACCCCCTTCTTGATGATCTTGCAGCGGAAGGTCGCGCGCGACGTGGCGGTATCGGCATACATGACTGAACACTCGTAATACGAGCAGGCGTCGGTCAACACAAGGCCGGTGATAAGCTCAGCCGGAAAGGTCGGAAACTGAGGGCTGGTGATAGCGCTTTCGGCGAACAGCCGGCAGTTGTCGGTCAGATTGACGACAGCAGCACTGGTGGCGACAAGATTCCGACAGGTGGCCGAATCGGTATAGGGCCGGATAACGATCTCCCCTTCGTCGATGGTGACCCCCATCGGCGCGAAGTTCGCCTCTCCCGCCTCATTCATCGTTGTGACGATACTCTCAATAATCATAGCCCTGTCCCCTTGCGCCTGCATTTCATTGAGGTAGGTCATAGTTAAGATATCCCCATTTCAGCTCGTCTTCTTGAATATATTTCTTCCCGAGCAGCATCGCCAACCTCGCCTTCATCAGCTCGCGACCCAGGTAAAAGGCGTGGCCGATCGGTTCCGGGCCGAGGTGTGTCGTGAGCTGGTCGAAGATCCGGCGGATGTCGGTCTCCTTGATGAAGAGATCGCGATTAAACACATAGATGGCTTCTCGGTCGGCAAAGATCCGGAAGTTCGGGTCCGTTACCATCCGCTGCATCTCCCTCAGCTCCGCCTCTGACGGGCAATCGATCCGCCGATCCTTGATGGTAAGCAGGCCGTCGTCGATATCTTTCGGCAACACCCCGTGCTGCCGGGCGTAATACATGAGACGGCGAGCCAGATCCAATTCGCGGACAGAGCCCCTGGCCCACGAGGCCACCTCGGTGGTGAGCGCATAGCGGATCTGTAGCTCCGACATCACCCCGGTGAGCAGCGCATTGATCCCGGTGCTGTCGGCATCGGTCAGCTCGGTGACGTTCCCCACCCCCATGAGGATTTCTGCCTGCGGGAAGCGACGCCTCGCCTCAGCGTAGCGAGCGAGCGATTCGGCGAAACCGAAGCTGATCGGCGCGAGGATCGGGTCGATGAGGTATCGTCGGCCGCCCAGGCGCTCTACCGCCTTGATATTTGCCGCGAGGGAATCCAGCCCCTTGCCGAAGTCGGGAATGATCACCGGGGTACACTGCAGATCCGGGGCCAGATGCAGGTTCTGAGCGTTCAGGCTCAGGAGCAGTTCGGCGCCGGCCTTGTCGGCGGCGAGGATCTCCTGCGGATCGAAACTGTCGATGCTGACCCGGAACCCTTCGGACCGAAGCGCCGAGACGATCTCGCCAACATTGCCGGCCGGTTGCCCCGGTGTACAACCGACGTCGATGACATCCGCGCCGCAGGCCGCGTAGTAGCGCGCCTTGCTGAGGATCTCGCCGACCGGCAGGGTGGGGGCGTCGTTGATCTCGGCCAGGATGGTCAGATCGTGCCCGCCATACCCCTCCCGTTGCTTCTCTACGCCAAAGTAGTAGGGGATATCACGCAGATCCTTGGGCCCCTTTTCGACCTTCACGCCCAGCGACTGCTCCAACTCGTGAGGTTCTATGCGGCAGAGTCCAGGGATCATCAGCAGATCAGCGCTGGGCGACCGAAGCGAATGGAGAATGAACGGCGTAGTCATCAGGGCGGCCACGCTGATCTTGAGAACGGCCACCTCGTGGTCGAACTCGGCCTGCATGCCGGCCAGCGTCTCTTTCAGGGCGCGCTCGGCCAGCTTGCCGGTAATGAAGAGGATCTTCATGCGCCCCCTGCATTCGCTCATTACACCCAGAGGCCGCCGTGGACGTGGAGGATCGCCCCTGTCACATATCGCGCTTTGTCGGACGCCAGGAAACTCACCGCCTCGGCGACATCGCCAGGCGTGCCTAATCGACCGAGGGGGATCATTCTGGTCCAGGCAGCTTTATCCTCGGCGCGATACTGACCGTAGGTTTCGGTTTCGATGAAACCGGGGTTGACGGCGTTCACTCGGATGCCCCATGGCGCTTCGGATCGTGCCAACGATCTGGTCAGCATGATCACGCCGGACTTGGCGATGTAGTAGACTGGGGCCTCAAAGACCCCAATCGGCGAATGCTCCACATTGAGCGCCCCGATATTGGTGATGCTGCCGGCCCGCCGCTTTCGCATGACCCGCAGGGCCGCTCTACTGCAATAAAAGGCGCTGCTCAGGTTGCTGTCCAGGGTTCGTCGCCATTCGTCATCGGTAGTGTCGGATAAGGCCCGCACGAAAAACGGCCCCACGTTGTTGACCAGGACATCAAGAGAGCCGAGTTGGCTGACTGCCGTCTCGATGACAAGGGACGCGCCGGCCGATGTGGAGACATCCGCTTTCACAGCTATCGTCTTGACGGGGAGGCTATCGAACTCCCGGAGGGCCGATTGGGCTGCACCGTCGTCGCCATGATAGTTCAGGACGATATCGCACCCATCCTGGGCGAGGCGGTAGGCGATCGCTTTGCCGATCCCTTTGGTGCCGCCGGTGATCACCGCCACCCGTTGCGCTTCTACTCGCATGATCCCTTACTTATTACCAATACCCTGCCCCCTCGCCTTCATCCTCTCCCCTCTCGGGGGAGAGGAGTCTTTTTATTTTCCCTCGCCCCTTTGGGGAGAGCGCGTGGGTGAGGGGCTCTCGAAGCAGTAATAACAATATGTTATGCCTGTCTTGCTGAAACTTCAAGACGAATCCGCCCTTGTACGTCATATCGAGTCATTCCCATGAGCCTTCAAGAATACCGCCAGATCCTCGTCCAGGGTTTCCCATGTCACATCCCGGGTGGCCGTTTCAAATAGGCCATGAAAGAACGGCGAGATGTGCTTGCAGTAGTTGGTCAAGGGGACCAGATCGTGCCCCACATCCAACTTGGCGCGATAGCCGGTTTGCCCGCTCTGCAGTTCGGTCGCGCCGGTGCGGGACGCCCATTCGACGAACTGTTCCCAGAGCTGGAAATACAGAAACCGATTGCCGCCGTCCAGCGTATAATCGATCCCGAGAAATTTGTTGATCGCCCGTGTCCCAAGCTGAAAGCAGAGCATAAAGGCCGCCAGCGCGTGCGTGTCGGTATCGCGCATCAGGATGAAATGGGCCTGCGGGCATCGGCGGATCTGCCGGAAGAACTCGATGTTGAATCGCTCGAATTTGGTCTTGCCTTTTTCGTAGGTCTGCCAGAACAGGCCCCAGATTTCATCCAGCGTCGCGTCATCTGGATGTTGCACAACCGTCGTGTGCAGCTTGCCCCGTTCCTTGCCGCGTCTGAGCTTCTTCTTCAGATTATGCCGCCGGGAGCCTGTGAGGTTCTTGAGATAGGGTTCAAAACCGGGACCGGAAAGGCGCAATTGAGTACTGGGAAAACTGACCAGCTTGAACAGCCCCAATTCCGTTTTAATCGACTCCAGATCGACCGCCTGAGGACCGGGAAAGTCCTTCCAGACGATCATGTTGCACTGTTCGACCCTGGCCCGTTCATCAGTAGCGCGTTGAATGACGGGGGCGACGTGTGCGAGTGAGATTCCCGGTTTCAGGCCGACCCATCCTTCATCGGCGCACACTGAGCCGATGAACAGTGTTCGCTGATAACGGACGACGCGGATGAGCGCCCCCAGCCACTTCAGGACGCCGGCGAGCTTCGGCGGGGCGACCAGGTCGATCGGCACGTCCATGACGAAGACCGGGACAATGCCCACCGGTTCGCCCGATCGCTCGATCTGCATATAGGCGAATCTGAACTGGTCCTCGATCCGGCTGTTCTCCAGCGCAGCATACCACCACTGGCCCTCCAGTGGAGGAGGGAAGCAGGTCTCCCACAGATCGTCGGCAATCTGCGTTGCGGACGCGAACCAGCGGACAGAGAATTCGGAATGGCCGGGCATCAACTGAATCCGACCAGGCAGACGCCCGCCAGGATCAATCCGATCCCCGCCCATCGCCTTGGGCTGACTTTTTCCTTCAGGAAGCTGCGCGAGAGTAACGTGACGACGACCAGTTCGACGCTGGCCATCGGCTGGGCCACGCTGACCGGCAGCAGGGTGAGGGCGATCGTCCAGAATCCCCATTCGACGCCGAAGCAGCCGATCCCGGCCCCGATCCACTCATACCTGGCAAACACCTTGCGAATCGCTGACAGCCTGGCGCTGCCGTGCGCGTGGTTGGCGGCCCGCTTGAAGCAGAGCTGCCCGACCGCCTCGCAGGCGACAGCGATGAGCACAAGCAGAATGCCGGTCATCCGCTGGCTCATGGCGAATCCTCGAGCGCATCGGTTACCGGATGGACCATTGAGGGTGCGCCGGTATGGTGCGTGGTTCTGCTGATGAGCCATACCCCGATCAGAATAAGCGAAATACCGGCAATTCGCAGCGGGGTAACGCGATCGGCCAGGAAATAGGCCGATCCCGCTGCTGTCAGAACGTAGCTGCACGCAGTGATCGGTTGGGCAAAACTGAGATCGGCCTTAGACAGTACAATCATCCAGTTGACGAACTGCATGGCATACATTCCAAGCATCGCATACAACAAGGGATGAGCGAACATGCCAAGGAGCGTATCCAGCGCGCCATCGCCCAGCACATCGGTGGCGGCCTTTGACCAGACAAGCTGAACAACGGTGTCGATGCAGACCGCAAAGATGAGACCCAGCCAGACACCCAGGGGGACCTTGTGGCCGGTCGTAGGCGGAGAAGCCGGCGACATTGGCCTACAACACTCTCACTTGCAGCATGCGCGACCCTTTCTGGAAAGCAATAACGATCTCTCGCTCAATCTCCTATGTTACCAACAAGAACTGTATGTTATGCTCGCACCGCTCAAACTTCAAGGCGAATCCGCCCTTGCGCGCGCAGGCGGCGCCATGGTCTGTGCCACTGGAATGACTTGACTTATTTTAGGTGGGATGTACAATAGCCAACGTAAAAGGTTGGGCGGTTAGCTCAGTCGGGAGAGCGCCGTCTTCACACGGCGGAGGTCACTGGTTCGATCCCAGTACCGCCCACCATGATCCCCCCGCCGCTTGGCGGGGGTTTCTGTTTTCGGTGGGCATTTGAGCTGTGAGTTTAATCGCGAAACAGTCGACGTTACAGAAAGGAGAAACCCATGAAACGCACCGCCTTGTTGCTCAGTTTCACATTGGCGACCGGGATCGCAGTGGGGGTAATCGGGACTCAAACCGTGAATGCTCAGCAGGCGCCGATGAACCGCACCGTGCTGCTCAAGACGCCTCTGGCAGGGATTGAAGGGAAGGAGGGTATGCTGGTCCTGGTGGAGTTTGCGCCGGGAGCGGTCACCGGGCTGCACTATCACCACGGAGAAGAGCTCATTTACCTCCTTGAAGGCACCATCAGCATGGAGGTCAAAGGGAAGCCACCAGTCACCTTGAAGCGCGGCGACACCTTCCATTTGGCGCCCGAGCAGGTGCATCGCGTCAAGAACCTCAGTGTGGCAACTCCCGCCAAGGCTTTGACGTTCAACATCGCAGAGAAGGACCAGCCGGATACCGTCCCCGTGAAGTAGCAGCGGATCGCGTGTCGGATGGCTGGCTGAATAGCGCGGCGATATTCCAGAGGCCCATGGCGGCTATACGTCGCCAGGGAAAGAAGGCGTGAGGACTTGGTGGCGGTGACTGGACTCGAACCAGTGACGCCGCGGATATGAGCCGCGTGCTCTGACCGACTGAGCTACACCGCCGTGATAACTTACGCACCCTTAAGGGTTTGTACGGTATTGTATAACGCTTGTCAAGCGGGAGGGGCCCCGGCTGGACGGTAGGACCGCCCTGCTGGAGCCTTGGCGAACCCGGTCTTAGAGGAGCTTGGTCATTACCTTGGCATCCCAGTCTTGAGCAATCTCGCTCAGCTCCTGGGCCAGCCGTCGTCCTTCTTGGTCCGTTGTCCAGAGCTTCTCCCATGCGTCGAGATCAGCATAGGCGGGGAACTCCCAGAGTGCCAGGTACTGAGGACGATGCCCCACGTAGAGGTCACGAGAGAAAAGGCCGACAAGCTTAAACTGCGGGAGGAGCTTTGCGAAGTGGTCGGCAAACTGCTGATACGCTTCGGCTACCTGTTTCCGTGTAATCCCTGACTTTTGATCGAACTCGATCATATAGTACATCGCCTGTCCCTCCACGCGGTATCCCTGGCCACAATGTCACAGATCTCTGTCGAACAAGACCGAACTGTTTTCGTGCAGCGTAGCTTGCCATGCGCTCGCCAAGATGTCAAACACTTTTCAGGGCTTTCTGAGAACTCTCAGCCGTTTCTACACCTGGACCGGCCAGGATTCCAGAGGAAGGGGTGTTGAACGCCTACATTAAGGTACCCCGTTTAGATGTTGGTCGGAACCGATTCACCGGCGGCGCCGGTCAGCGCCTTTTCGGAGGCCTCGCTGAGAGCCTTGACATAGCGGCGGTCTGTGGTGAAAACCCGGTACCGGGCTACCTTGGGCGGGATATCGCGAAATAGGTCCATGAGCGGTCTGGGCGACACTTCGCCCGTCGCCGGATTGTACATAAAGATCTGCTTGCTCCCTTCGGCCAGAGGGTTGATGGGCCGGGGATCGAGCGCGGCCATGTCCACCTTGAACTCGATCCCATGCAGGCGCGTGGACAGGTGGCGGCGGATCGCCTCCTCCAGATGTGCGGCGGTCTGAAACTGGACCATCCGCTGCGACTCCTCGATGGTGGACACGAAATCATAGGCCATCTTCCACTTGACCTTCCGACCCAAGATCTTCCCCCATTCCGCTCCCAGCGCCCGTTCGTGCGGATCCTTCGAGGTAGCCCACTCACGAACCCGTTCGAGTAGGAACCAATCGGTCAGTTCCAGGTATCGGTCCAGTGCCTTGTACGGATTATACGGAGCGATTCGCGCCATCGTCTCCTTGAAGATCTCCTGGACGTGCAGATCGATGGCTCTGGTCGTTCGGTGATGGTAGACGTGCGCGTAGAGGGCGAACTTTGCATTCAGGAATCGCATCAGGGCCGACTCTCCGGCTTTGTGCAGGGTCAGCCCCTTCGGTGTAAAAAATGTGTACAGCAGCAGCCGCTCGATGTCCACCATATCCAGCGAGAAACCGGTCATATAGGCATCTCGCTGAACATAATCAAGGTTGTCCACGGTGTAGATCCCGGAGAAGAGCGGGCGAAGCGCCAGCAGCCAGTCCGGAAAGCCGACCACGGGGCCGGTCCTGAGCCCTGTCGAAGGGCCGGTCTCCGGCTTCTTGATCAAAAACGCGATCTGTCCGGGGTCAAGTCGCTCATTCGACTGAAACGGCCCGCTCGGACTTCGGCGGATCGCTTTGATGATCCGCCCCAGCTTCTTCGTGAGGATAGCCATTCCCAGAATCTCGTGGTTCAGTCGCGCGCCACCGACGTGAAACTGCTGCAGGAAGTGGTCATCGAAAAAATGTCCGAAGGGACCATGTCCCACGTCGTGGAGCAGTCCGGTAAGCCTCAACAGCTCTTCGATGAACGGCTCCGACGGCAGGGTCTTCCCGAATGTCTCCTTCAGGGTGGGATAGAGGTGTCTGGCGAACGCGCCGGCCATGTGCATAGTCCCCAGGACATGCTGAAACCGACTGTGCTCGCCCGAGGGGTAGACCCACCAACTGCTCTGCAGTTGGTGAATGCGGCGCAACCGTTGGACCCAAGGGCTATCAATGATCTCCTTCTCGGTCCGTTCCGACCGGTTACCCGTCGGCACTGTGAAGACAATATAGCCGTGGATTGGATCCGCCAGTAAGGCCACCCCTTCGTAGGGTGACGCAAGCGGCGTGCTCCCGTTCCCGGTCGATTGCGGTGGAGTGGTGCGCGGTGCGGCCATCGATCACCCCTCTAGATCAATGCGGATTCCAACACGATGCCTCGATCTAACATCGCGGTCGCCCGCGACAGGGTTCGCGTCAGATCGACCGGCAACTCCGGACTCTCTTCAAGCTGCCGGCACAGGTCGATCAGTCGGCGGAATGCCCGGATGAGGTCGCCCTCATGTCCTCCGAAACTTTGCTCCACCAGCGCCAGCCAGTCGTCCTCGCCGGCAACCCACCGATGGGTGGCTGCCAGATAGGTCGTGTGCATCGAGACCGGAAGCTCAACCTGGTGGGACCGCTGGGCCCTGTCCACCTCCTGGCTCAGATCTTCCAGTATCTTCACGCGTCGGCGAAGGTGCGCCTGATCGCGGAGAAACAGCTTGGCGGCAGGCTGCTCGGTTCTCCGCGGTTCCTCCACCAGGCATGAGAGGAGCGCTGCCAGTTCCTCGGGCGAAAGCCCCTTCAGAAGCCCGGAGAAGACCACCCGGGCCACCAACAGCTCGTTATCGTGGCGCAGTGACGCAATCAGACGGCCTTCCGCACCCAGCCGTCCATCCTCGAGGTAGCCGAACTGCTGGAGGATTCCCACAACCCGCAGGAACTGTTCCCAGTAGGAATTCTGGAGTTGCTGCTGCGTCTGATGGTGGCGATCCAGCATCTTCCCCAGTTGTCGCGACTGCTTGAGCTGCCGCTCACGGAGCGGCCGTTCCGTGCAGCGGTGACACGGCATCTGGGAGAGGGCGAGGGCCATCGCGTCAAGTTTCGACCGGCTCTCCTCGAAGTCGCCCCAGAAAAGGGTTACGGAACCGGCAGGTCGTCGACCGCGACCTCGACCACCTGTACGGCCGGCCCGCGCGGTCGCGACCCGCAGATGCGCAAGCCGTTCCCGCTCGTGCTCCAGCGCGGCGCGCTGCTCCCGATACTCGATCAGCGTGCCGACCGGGCAACAGGGTGATGCTATGCCCTCGGCGTCGGCTAGTCTACGGATTAACCCCTCTTGTTCCCTCCGGCTGGCCTCGATCTTTCGACGATTCTGAAACTGGCCAAAGCTTTTCTCTATGGTTTTGCGGATCGCCTCGGGCTCGCGTTGTATGTCGATCAGTAACGCCGCGCTGCTGTAGCCGATCCGAAATCGGCTCTCGATCGGCTCCGGATCGCCGCATACCAGGCGAACGGCGTCTTCGGCCGCCTCAACTGAATCAAGCGCCAGGAGGCAGGTTCCTTCAGGATCGATCCCCCGTCGCCCGGCCCGACCGGCCATCTGGAACAACTCTCCCACGGTCAGTCCCCGAAACCCGAGATCGGTCCGCTTACGAAGCCCTCCGATCACCACGCTTTTGGCCGGCATATGAATCCCCAGGCTCATTGTTTCAGTCGCAAAGACGACCCGCACCAGTCCTCGTTCAAACAGAACCTCCGTGAGCCGCTTCAATGCCGGCAAGACGCCTGCGTGGTGCAGTCCTACACCGCGACGGAGCCCGTTCAGAATCAGTCGATTCAGATCGCTCTCAGGACTGATGCTCGGGTAGTCGAGCAGCGTCCGTTGAATCGCCTCCTCGATCTCCTCACCCCTGGCGGGATCCAAAAGCGGTATGCCGCGCTCCAGGAGGCGAGCGAGGGCCCGCTCGCATCCTGATCGACTGAAGATAAAGTAGATGACCGGCAACCAACGGCGCGCCCGCAATACGGAAATGGCGATGCTCTCGTCGAGCGCACGACGGCGGAAGATACGGTGCCGCCGCTCCCCGCGCCGATCCCATCGACCCATTTCCCGTCCCTCGTACGCATTTCGGCTGGAGAAGGACGCGTGTAGAATCCGCCGGACCGAAGCCGGCTCAGGCGGCCAGAGTTGCCCCTCCTTATCGCAGAGCAGGTACTGCAGCGGCACCGGCCGGACCGGATGGTGGATAGCTCGAATCGGGCGGTGCGTCTGACCGATCCACTCGGCGATCTCACCGATGTTGCTGACGGTGGCCGAGAGGGCAACAAGCTGGACTTCTGGGGGGCAGTTGATGATGATCTCTTCCCACACGGTTCCCCGTCCCACATTCCCCATGTAGTGGCATTCGTCCAGCACTACATAGCGAAGTCCCTCGAACTCGCCCCCGTAGAACTTATTTCTGAGGATCTCGGTGGTCATGACCACGAGTGGCGCGCGGGAGTTCACCTTTACGTCGCCCGTGACAATGCCGACCGTCTCTTCACCCCACTGACGGGTGAAATCGGCATATTTCTGATTGCTCAAGGCCTTCAGAGGGGTCGTGTAGGCGATGCGGTGCTGATGGGCCAGCGCCCGGTAGATTGCGAATTCAGCGATGAGGGTCTTACCTGCCCCGGTCGGGGCGGAGACGATCACGGAGCTGCCCTCCGCGATCAGACCGATGGCCTCCTCCTGGAATGGGTCAAGGGGGAATGGATACCGGTCGCGGAACGAATCGACAAGCGCCTGCGCGTCCCGCGGCAGGGGCGAGGAATCGATCTCGATGGGTCTGTGTTCTTTTGACATCTTTTTTTATTAAGACTAACAGATTGCGCTCGCCGCTTCAACCACCTCGGATCATCCAGGGTGCCATGGAGCATCGAAGCAGCCTGGAGCGCGACAGGTGATCCCCTTGCGTCAGGCGCGTACGTCGTGTAAGCTGAGCGTGGTGGTGGATGAAGCTGGACAGACTGAGAAGATAGAAAGGTCTTTGAACATGATAGAGGAACCATCGAAGACAGAAGAGGCAGTTCGAGAGCAGGTACGGGCGGCGGTGGAGGCGATCGACGGGGCGCTGGAGGGGATCGTGCGCTTCCTCACACCGCTGAGACCGACCATGCGGAATGAACTGATCCAGTTCCTTGGCGGCCACGTCGAACAGGCAAGGCACGCCAAAGAGTCTCTCGAAAAGATCCTTCTGGAGTTACAGCGGCCGAAGGAGTCGTGAGGGTCAGGTTTCCGCGCTCTGCTTCTCCCCGGCAGATTCCACAATTCGGATATAACCCAGGGTCCGCAGGAATCTCTCTCCCTCAGCCGATTTGAGGAAGCTCAGCAGATAGTCGCTGAAGCTTTTCGCCATGTCCGTTGAGAGATACGGCGGATGACCCGCCGCGCACCAAATCGTGATCTTATGATAAAGGCTCTGAACGTCTCCCGTCATCGCGACTCCTTTTTCACCGGACCTTCGACTTGGGGGCGCCAAGCTCTGACCCCTCCTCACCCTCGACCTTGGCCTGCATCTTCTTCACCAGATCCTGGTACGAGGAGGTGCGAATGATCTTGCTGAACTGGGTACGATAGTTGTTCACCAGGCTGACACCCTCGACAACAATGTCATAGACCTCCCATTTGGAGTCGGCCTTCTGCAGACGGTAGAAGATGGGGATTTCCTGGTTTCGTTTGGTCACGATCTTCGTCCGCACCTCGGAATAGTTTCCATCTCCCGTCTCTTCCAGGTACAAGATCTGCTCGCCTGTATACCCCTCGACTCGATCAACATAGGCCCGCTCTAAAAGATCGGTGAACAGGCCGACGAATTTGGCGCGCTCCTCGGGAGTACGCTCGCTCCAGTACCGGCCCATGGAGCGCTTTGACATCTCAGAGAAATCAAATCGCTCCAATACGGTCTTGCGAAGCTTGGCCCGGCGCTCTTTGGTCTTCTGCTCACCCTTGAGGGCCGGATCGGTCAGGATCTTTAACACCTGGTCAACGGTTCCCTTGACCTGATCTGTCGCGGGACCGGCCAGGCTCTGTCCCGGAGTCCACAATACCGCTATGGCCGCCCCGACAAGTACTAGCATCTTCCATGTGCACCTGGTATCGGAATAGTTCGCGGTCACTTCGCCTCCTCCTTTACCGCTTGACCTGTGGCATGTTCGATGTTCGCAAGCGCAAGATTATAATTGTACATCGCTTTGAAGTTGTCTGCCCGCAGTCTGGCGTATGTCTCCGCAGCCTGGCCGAGTTCCCTGGACTCCCCGACTCCAAGGTCGTAGTTCGCTTTGGCCGCCACCAGCCATTTCTTCGCGTTCCGCCACCCGTCCTCTGTAGCTTTCAGCGCCTCCTGCGCCTCAGTAAGCTCTCGATGGGCCTTACGCACCTGCAACGGGACCCCCTGCTCGGCAAACAACTTCATATCCCCAACCTTCAGGTGCTCCGCCTGAGCCACCCGGATTTTCCCTCGCGTGATTCCGAAGTCAAGGTTGTACTTGAAGCCAAGGACAACCACAGCGTAGCGGTCGTTCAACGGATCATAGGCAAAGGGGTTCTGCTGCCGGGTTCGATTCCCCGCCTGAGCATAGACGCCGTTTAATGCGACGAAGAACTGGGGATACAGGTTACTCTCCTCTGCTTTGACCAGCGATTCCGTAGCCTTGAGCCCTGCCCGCACCTGAGTCATCTCCGGTCGTAGCTCCAGCGCCATATCCATTCCCCGGTCCACCGGTGCCACCTCCTTGGGGGTGACCTCCAGCCCTATCGTATCCAGCTCAAACGGTTTTGTGCGATCAAGACCTGCGTAGAACATCAGACCGCCCGTGGCGAGATCGAACCCTTTCTGGGCCTCTTCCCGGTTCTTCAATACCTCGCCTCGAAATGCTTTTAACTTGTACAGATCCATCTCATCGGCCCCAGGCACTTCAGCCTTGAGCTGTCGTTCCGTCTTCTCGATCGCCTTGTCGAGATCCTCGTTGATCTCATCAATTAACCCAAGCATGTCGCTCGCCAACAGTCGGCCGTAGTACAGCTCCTTGACCTTCAAGATCAGGTCAGCGGCCTTCTCGTCCACCTTCGCCTTCTCGACCTTCACCCCCTGTTCCGCTGCTTCACGGAAGCCCGTAAGCTTTCCGAAAGTATAGAGTGGTTGGACCAGCTGCATCTCGACGCGCTCGAACACATTATTGACAGTGGGTTTGTCCTTTCTATCCGGAGAACCCCCCTCAACGGTACCGCGGGCGCGAGAGGACGGTCCCACCACCCCAGTCACCTCGATCTGCGGGAGCCGCCCCGCATCGGCCTGATCTTTCTTTGCCATCGCCGCCTCGGCGCCTCTCTCCATCTGGCGGATTTCGGGACTTGTAGCCAGGGTGCGCTGAATCAGATCCTTCAAGCTGTAGCTGGCCTTCGGTTCCGGCGACTGTGCGGATGCCGGCAGTACGGTAGCCACCGTTGTTATGAGCGCCAAGGGCAACACGACCCAATGTGCTCGTCTCGCTCGGCCTGCATTCATCATGAGCGCCTCCTTCGAGATCAGCGGTTCAATGTGAGCTTCAGATTGACTTTCCCGCTAGAGCTTGCCAAAGATATAATTCGCGATGAGTTGCTCTATGTCTATGGGGTCTTCGGTATCCCGAAGCTTACCGCCCGGCTGGACCATCGTGTCGGAGCCCCCTGGTGTGATCCTCACATACTTCTCGCCGATTAGCCCCTTTGTCCGGATCGAGACGATCGCGTCATCCTGGAGCTTGACGCTGGGATCGATGCTCATGACCACAACAGCCCGATAGCTCTTCAGGTCGATTTCTTTGACCCTGCCCACCTCGACTCCTGCGATTTCGACGACCGCCCCATTCTTCAGACCTGCAACCGAGTCGAACTCGGCGAGGACAGTATACCCCCGCTCGCCGACTATCTCAAGCTTACCGAGCCTGATTGAGAGCCAGGCTAACGCCACGATTCCCACCACCACGAATAGCCCTACCAGCGTTTCCATGGTCAGTCGCTTCATCGATCCGACTCTCCGTTTTGATCTTCCACAAATCCTGATGGCATCGCCAGGACCTCCCCGATCGATCGCTTTGGCTACTCCGGACCGGTCTGGCCGTTGCTGGCCCCGGTGAGAAACTGTCGAACGACAGGATTGGCGGACGCCATGATCTTGTCCGGACTGTCGTGTTCCACGATGATCCCATTGTGGAGCATCGCCACCGTCTGAGCGATGTCGAAGATCTCCGGGATATCGTGACTGACCACGACTGCGGTAAATCCGAAGCGCTTGTGGGCGTCCAGAATCAGCCGATGGACGGCATTCAGCAAGATCGGATCAAGGCCCGTCGTCGGTTCGTCAAAAAGGATGATCTGCGGGTCGTGGACCAGGGCCCGGGCCAGGGCCGCCCGCTTCTTCATCCCCCCGCTGAGTTCCGCGGGATATTTGTGCGTCATATCAGCGAGCCCCACGGCCTCCAGCCGCTGCATCGTGCGCTTGGCAATCTCGCCTTCCGTCAGCTTGGTCTTTTCTCGGAGTGGGAAGGCCACATTGTCGAATACCGTCAGCGAGTCAAACAGGGCGCCACCCTGGAATAGAACGCCGAACTTTTCGCGTACTGAATCTAAAGCCTTCCCGCGGAGCCGGCAGAGGTCGATCCCGTCGACCAGCACCTGACCGCTGTCCGGTCGCATAAGGCCGACGAGGTGTTTAAGCAGCACGCTTTTGCCGCCTCCGCTCCGCCCGATAACGGCGGTTACCTGCCCTCGTGGGATGGTCAGGTTCACTCCCTTGAGCACCTGTTGCTGCTCAAAGCTCTTGTACAGTTTAATGAGCTGAATCATCCGGTTTAAAACAGGACGGCGGTCATGAAGTAGTTCCAGACCAGCACCAGGACCGACGAGAGAACGACGGCTTCAGTGGTCGCCTTGCCCACGCCCTCGGCCCCATATCCGGTATAAAACCCCTTGTATGTGCAGACCCAGGTGACAATAAGGCCGAAGCTCACCGACTTCAGGAAACCGCCACGCACGTCGCTCATCTCCACCATATTCCGCATCTCGGAAAAGTAGGTGCCGGCGCCGACGCCGAGCAGCTTCACCCCGATGAGGTAGCCGCCAAAGATTCCAACTACGTCGAAGATAGCTGTGAGGAGAGGAACGGCAATCAGTCCCGCGATGACCTTGGGTACCACGAGATACTTCATGGGATTGACGGCCATCGCCTCCAGCGCATCGATCTGCTCGGTGATCCGCATGATGCCGATCTCTGCGGCAGAGGCCGATCCGGCCCGAGCCGCCACCATTAAGGCCGCCATCACCGGCCCTAACTCTCGGATCAGGCTCAGACCAACGGCCGGACCGAGAAGGGCCTCAGACCCGAACTTCCGAAGCGTGTAGTACCCCTGAAGTCCCAGTACCATTCCGCTGAAGGCCGCAGTCAGAAGAATAATTGAGCTTGACTTCACCCCGATAAAATGGAGCTGATCGACAACACGCCTGAACTTCAACGGTGGCAGGACCGCCCAGAAACCGGTGGAACCCAGGAAGATAGCCATGTGCCCCATGGTCTGGACCTGCTTGAGGACCGCGCGTCCGATAGCCTCTAACGGGTTACCCATGCTCTACTCCAAAGGAGATTCCCAGCGTGCCAGCGACGGAACTGACAGCGCGATAGGATCGCATACGCCCTCCAATTTGTCAATCGTTTCCTATCGCCCCGAGAACAGACATTGAAATGCGTCATTGCGAGCGTAGCGAAGCCATCTCGCCGTTGTGTACTGAGATTGCCCCGCACCCTTCGAGCGCTCGCAATGACAGGCATATGAAAAGGGTTGCGCGATCAACATCTGCCCTCAGGTGACCATTTCGGCTTGACATCACCGGACGGCTTCAGTAGGCTCAACTTTATTCGAGGTTTAGATCATGCGTACGGATTAGATACAACGGGGGAATCGTGGAAACCGTACAGTTACACGGGATGACGGCACAAGTGCGGCGGATCGGCGAGCGGGTGCTGGCCGGAGGGACGCTGGCGTTCGAGGAGGCCGCCCTGCTATTCGAGCGGTCCGATTACGACGTCCATGAACTGTTTCAGGTGGCGAATCGTCTCCGGCTGGATCGGTTCGGGAATCGGATCCATCTGTGCGGCATCGTCAACGCCAAGAGTGGCGGCTGTCCGGAGGATTGCGGTTTCTGTAGTCAGTCGTCCCGCCAGGCCACCGAGGTCGCCAGGTATAGCGTGATCTCTCCGGACGAGATGGTCCTGGCCGCCAGGAAGGCGCGAGCGTACGGCGCCACCGCGCTTGGGGTCGTGACCGCAGCGCGCGGCTACGCCGCTGCATCCACGGATTTTCAGCGACTTGTCGAGGGGCTTCGCGCCATTGCGCAGGACGGCCTGGTCGAGGGGCATGCCTCACTCGGGATCATGGGCGATGAAGAGTTCCGACAGCTTAAGGCGGCCGGCCTCACCACGTTCAACCACAATCTGGAGACCGGCCGTTCCTACTTTCCGAAGGTCTGCACGACCCACTCCTATGACGAGCGGGTCGCGACCATCAGGGCGGCGAAGGCCGCCGGGATCAGGGCGTGCAGTGGAGGGGTCTTCGGGATGGGAGAGGAGCCCAGGCATCGCGCCGAGCTGGCCTTCGCCCTGAGAGAGCTGGACGTAGACGAGGTCCCTCTGAACTTTTTCATCGCCGTGGACGGGACCCGGTTCCAGCAGTTCCCTCCATTAGCGCCCCTTGAGATACTGAAGGTGATCGCGCTCTTTCGATGGATCCTTCCGACCAAGAACATCTTCATCTGCGCGGGGCGGCAGCATCTGGGCGAGCTGCACCCGATGATCTTTTTTGCCGGCGCAAGCGGGGTGATGGTCGGCGACTTCCTGACCACCAGGAATCGAAGCGTGAGCGACGACCTCAAGATGTTCCGTGATCTGGGGCTTGACTTTGGCGAATCGTTGCTCCCCCCGGAACGCCACGCCGCGACCGCTGCGCTTTGACCTTCGCCATGGCCGCTCGCAGCCATCGGCTCCAGCAGGACGACAAACGCTACGTTTGGCATCCGTTCACCCAGATGCAGGACTGGCTGCAGGAACGTCACCCGATCATCGAGCGGGGTGAGGGGAGTACCCTCATCGATGTGGAAGGGCACCGCTACCTGGACGGCGTCTCCTCGCTCTGGGTGACGGTCCACGGCCACCGCAACGCCGCGATCGATCGGGCCATCCGCGCCCAACTGGGGAAGATCGCCCACACCACCTTCCTGGGTCTTTCGCATCCGCTTGCCATTGAGCTGGCCAGAACCCTCATTCGGATCGCGCCGAAAGGACTTACCAAGGTCTTCTACTCCGACAACGGCTCGACCGCCGTCGAGATCGCGCTCAAGATGGCGTTTCAGTACTGGCAGCAGCAGGGTGGAGCGCTTGCCCGCAAAAGCCGATTTATCGCGCTGGAAGAGGCGTATCACGGCGACACCCTGGGCGCGGTCAGCGTCGGCGGGATCGATCTGTTCCATCAGCTTTACCGGCCGCTCCTCTTTGCCATCCGACGGATCCCGTCGCCGTATCGGGCGCCATGGGACCGTCGCCGCCGGTCAGATCCGCTCATGCGGCTGGAGTCGATGCTGGCGCGCGATCATGATCGGATCGCGGGTCTCGTCATGGAGCCGCTGATCCAGGGTGCGGCCGGGATGCTACCCTCACCGCCGGACTTCTTGAAGGCGGTCCGCTCACTTTGCTCACAGTACAACGTGCTGCTGATCCTGGACGAGGTCGCCACCGGCTTTGGCCGGACCGGGACGATGTTTGCCTGTGAACAGGAGGGGGTGACGCTAGACCTGCTCTGCCTGGCGAAGGGACTGACGGGAGGATATCTTCCGCTGGCTGCAACGCTTACGACGCAGGAGATCTTCGACGGCTTCTGCGCTCCTTATGGGGAAAAGAAGAGTTTCTTTCACGGCCATAGCTACACGGCCAACCCGCTGGCCTGCGCCGCCGCCCTCGCGAATCTCCAGTGCTTTCAGCGGGAGCGCACTCTCAAACGGCTGCAGCCCAAGATCGCGTTACTTCGTCGGGAACTCGAATCGCTGCGATCGCTGCCGCATGTGGGCGACATCCGGCAGGTGGGGTTCATGGTTGGGATCGAGCTGATGCAGGAACCGGCGTGCGGGGAGCCGTACCCTTACGGGGCGAAGATCGGGATTCGGACTATCCTGGAGGCGCGGCGACGAGGGCTGATCATCCGACCGCTGGGCAACGTCATCGTCCTGATGCCGCCCCTGTCGATTTCGCCTGAGGACATCGTCAGGATGGTTCGAATTGTTCGTGACTCTATCAGGGCTGTGACGGAGCAATGAAAGGCGCTAGTGTAGTGAGTCCAACGCTTCTTGACATTCACCGTTCGCCCTGAGCCTGTCGAAGGGTGATGTATTGTGGCTAGTTCCGTTCATGGTTCGACAAGCCTGTCCTGAGCATCCCAGCCGTTTTCCTTCGACAGGCTCAGGGCGAACGGCTGGGATGGCCGAAGGGCTCACCACGAACGGGATGTAAGGGGTCTATGGCGCATTACACTAGACGTCGAGGTCTATTCGTGACCGGCACGGATACCGGCGTCGGGAAGACGCTGATTACGGCCGGGCTGGCGCATGCCTTGCGGACATGTGGGATCGACATCGGGGTGATGAAGCCGGTCGAGACCGGCTGCCCTACGGGAGATGGCCGGCTGCGACCGCCGGACGCCTTGGCGCTTCGTGAGGCGGCAGGATCGCGGGACGCCCTCGACCTGATCAACCCATATCGCTTCCGTGAGCCGCTGGCCCCGATGGTGGCGGCTGAGCGGTTGCGACGATCCATCGATGTCGAGCGGCTGCTGGAGCGCTTCGATCGTCTCGCCGATCGACATGCCATAATGCTGGTAGAGGGTGCCGGCGGTCTATTGGTTCCTATCACCGAAAAGGTGTCGTTCCTCGATCTTGCTGACCGGTTGCAACTGCCTTTGGTCGTGGTGATCGGGTCCAGGCTTGGCGCGTTGAACCATGCCAGACTGACGGTCGAGGCTGCCCTTGCTGCCCGCGTTCCGGTGGCCGGGGCCATCGTGAATCGCGCGACAGCGGAGCGATCGACTGCCCGAACGACCAATCTTTCGGTCCTCCGCCGTCTTTTGCCGATCCCGGTCCTTGGTGAGATTCCTCACCTGTCAGACATCCGGGGAAATACTCTATGGCGCAGCCCGGTCCTTCAGCGAATTCTCGCGTCGTACCTCGACGATCTGTTTCCGGAATCTATCAGGAGGTGATCTAGTGCTCAGAATACGCCAATCCGCGATGCTCGTGCTGCCGCTGCTGTTGCTCTTATTCCTGACGTCGTGTGCGTCGATCAGCCGGGGGCCGCGCGCATGGGAGGACCCATCGGGCGAGAAGGGGCTGGCGTCCTGGTACGGTCATCCGTATCATGGTCGCCGCACCAGCAGCGGCGAGGTGTACGATATGTATCAGCTTACAGCCGCTCACCGCGAGATCCCGCTCGGAAGCTGGGTGGAGGTGATCAATCTCACTAACGGCCGTTCTCTCACCGTCAGAATCAATGATCGCGGGCCGTTTGTGGACGGTCGGATTATCGACCTGTCGTATGCCTCGGCCCGGTTGCTCGGGGTGGTCGGACCCGGTGTAGCGCCGGTCAGGGTTCGGCTGACCCAGGCGCCGCAGCCGGCTCCCGGCCCGGCCCGCTATTCGGTGCAGGTGGCCTCATTTGTCGAGGAGTCGAACGCCCTCGCGCTGAAGGCGGAGCTGGAGCAAAAGGGTGCAGGTGTGTACCTGGTGAAGGCCCAGATCAACGGGGAGGTCTACTACCGCGTCCGGGTTGGACAGTTCGTCTCCCACCCCGAAGCCAAGACAGCCGCGGAGCGACTGGCTTCGCTGGGTTACCGCGTCCTGATCACGTATTCTGAAGACCGCCTTTAAGGGATTCCACCGTAAGCTGCTCCCCTGTAGCATAATATGGCAAAAATCTGTTCAACTACGCTTTAATAGGACCAGTAGAGTGTAAGTTAACAATGATATATTCAAAAATATCTTGACATATTGTGAAAATTAGGGGAAAACACGTACTTATACGTATATTGATGCATAAAACAAACGGCGATTCGTTCTGCTTGGACGGAGCGAGGCGTGGGTGATCTTGCGGTGATCTTGCCATGAAGCGTGATCTGCCTGCCTGGCTGACAGACAGGTCCGATCAAGACGTTCAGAGCTCTACACTTCGGTTGGTCGTCTTCGACATCGAGGGGCAGCGCTATGCAGTGCCTCTCAACAACGTTGAGCGGGTCTTGCCGATGGTCGAAGTATCGCCGCTCCCGCAGGCCCCGGCGGTGGTTCTCGGCGTGATGAACCTCCATGGCCAGGTTATTCCGGTCATCGATCTCCGGCGCCGCCTTGGTCTGCCCCTCCGCGACTACGGCCTGACTGCCCGCCTGCTGATGGTCCGGACGAGCCGGCGAATCCTGGCCTTGACGGCCGACGAGGTGTTGGGGGTGAGGGATGTTGCACAGGAGACCATTACCCGGCCGGACGCGCTCCTCCCCGGGATCGGTCACGTGGCGGGGATCGTCTCGCTCGCTGACGGCCTCCTCTTCATCCACGATGTGGAAGCATGCCTCTCGCTGAATGAAGAACAACGCCTCACGACAGCCTTGGAAGAGTTAGAGAATTGAGGCTGTCAGAGGAGTTGTACCTTCAGGCGCAGACGCTTATTGCCGGCCGGTTGGGCCTGGACTTCTCCAGGGGACGTCAAGCCGACTTGGAGAGGGGTCTCGTCCAAGCCTGTCACACCTCATCCGTCTCCGCGCCGGAGACGTATCTGGCCTGGCTCGCAACCTTACCGGATGAGAGCGCGGAGTGGAGGCGGCTGGCGAGCCACTTGACCGTAGGCGAGACCTATTTCTTCCGCGATGGTGCCCTCTTCGAGGCGCTGGAGCAGCACGTTCTCCCATCGCTCATTACCGGCCGCCGGACGGAGAGAAACCGACGGCTCCGGCTCTGGAGCGCCGGATGCGCGACGGGAGAAGAGCCTTACTCCCTCGCCATTCTGCTGGATCGCCTGCTCCCCGATCTCGCCGACTGGGCCCTCACGATTCTGGCCACCGACATTAACCCTGATGCTCTTGAGACAGCGCGGCGAGGGCGCTACCGGGAATGGTCCTTCCGGGAGACTCCCCAGTGGATCCGGGATCGATACTTCCACCGCCTGAGCGCGGAGACGTTCGAGGTGGATCCGAGAATTCGGCGGATGGTCACCTTTGCACCGCTTAACCTGGCCAAGGATGGCTATCCGGGTGTGGTGACCAACACGAGCGCTGTGGACCTGATCCTCTGTCGCAACGTCCTCATGTATTTCACTCGTGAGGCTCAACAGGCGGCCACGGTCCTACTCGAACGGGCGCTGGTGAGGGGAGGATGGCTGGCGGTGAGCCCTGCCGAGGCGTCAGTCGAACTCTACCACCCTCTGGTGACTGTTACTTTCCGCGCCGCCATTCTTTACCGGAAGGGGGAAGAGTTCGCCGCTAACCTTCCGCTTTCCGACTTCAACTCCGCGCCGGAGGTGGACAGCGGGTGGAGAGTGGCAGACAGTCCAATGCAAGAGCCACGGCACATGGAGCAAGCGGATCCGCTTATACTCTCGGAAACGAAGCTAACCGAGGCGCCGCCAGAGACGCCATCCGATCTCCAGCGTGCCCAGGCCCTGGCTGACCAAGGTAAGCTTGAGGCGGCTCGCGAGCTGTGCGAGGCCGCGCTGGTGCAGGATCGGCTGGACCCCGGGGCCCACCTGCTGTTGGCCGCGGTCTGTCATGAGCGAGGAGAAATCCCTTTGGCTCTGGAAGCCCTTCGACGGGCCATCTACCTGGCCCCGGATTCCGCCGCCGCCCACTTTCTTCTGGGCAGCCTCCTCCTTCGGCAGGGACAGCGCAAGCGGGGGCGGCGCTCCATGGAGACCGTCGTGAGTTTACTGAACTCCGTCCCGCGCGAAGAAGCGGTGGCGGGCGGCGACGGCCTGACCGCGGGCCGGCTTCTTGAGACTGCCAGGGCGTATCTGGAGATGCCCTCATGAACGAGACTCGACCGGCGGTCAACTGGCAGGTGACCCACTCCCGGCTGGAGCAAACACGGCGGACTCTGGAAGCCGGCGGGAGTCCTCTCCCTGAAGAGGTGAAGCGAATCTTGAGGGGCCGAGCTCAAGCGCTGGCGAAGCCCTTGGTGGAGGTCCGAACCTCTGCAGAGGTTCTTGACTTGCTGGTCTTCTCGCTTCCGGGGGAGCGATACGGCATTGAGACGGCTCACGTCAGGGGGGTGATTTCTCTCCGGGAGCTGACGCCTGTGCCATGCACGCCGCCGGTCATTCTCGGCGTAGTCAACCACCGCGGGTGCATCCTGCCGGTCCTGGACCTCCGAAGGCTGTTCAATCTGCCTGGGCAAGGTATCACCGAGGGGGGCCGGGTTGTGGCGGTGGAGGCTGGAGGGATGACGTTCGGGATCTTCGCCGACGCCGTGGCAGGGTCCATCCGGGTGGCGGCTCACGAGATCGCGCCCCCTCCAGCGACCCTCAGCGCCGGTCGCCAGGCCTGCATCCGAAGCATTACGGGAGAAATGATCGCGGTTCTGGACCTGGAGGCGCTGACCCGGGATCCGCGGATCGTCGTGAACGACGAGGTCGGTGGTTAGGAGAACGTGATGAATAGGAGAGCGGCATGAAATGGACAGTGGGGCAGCGAATTACGGTTGGGTATGCGGTGATCCTGGTGCTCCTCATGGTGGTGGCTGGGGTAGGATACATTGCCCTCTCCCGGACCGCTGAAACGTTCGAGACTGTGATCCACGCCCAGGAGAGAGATCTTGGGGCCGTACGGAGGGGGGACAGCGCCATCGACAGGGCAACTGATATTTTCCTCCGCTACCTCCTGGTACCGGACGAAAGTCTCCTCAAGGATGTTGATGAGGCGAACGCCGAGGTCCGCCGGGTCATGACAGAGTTGCGGGATCAGGCTGGTACTGCAGAGCTGAAGACAGGCTGGGGAGAGCCGCTCAATCTCTTGAACGCCTGGGAAGGAGCCATCCGGTCCTCGATGGCGGCCCAGCGGGCTGGTCGTCACGCTGATGCGCTTCGTATACGTACAGAGCGGGTTCTGCCCGTCCGGCAGCAGCGAGATACCCTGGTCGCCCACCTCGTCGAATTGCAAGGCGCCCGTACGCGAGAAGTTGTACGGTCAGCGGTTACCGGGGCATCTCAGGCGTTGTGGGCGATGCTCATCGTTTCGGGACTTGCGCTCGCCTCCGGAGTCGTCATTACATGGGGGTTGACGCGCTCAATCACCCGCCCCCTGCGCCAGACGATCGGGACCCTGGCCTCCGCGTGTTCAGAGATCCTCGCCGCCACCACTCAGCAGGCCTCGGGGACGGCAGAAGAGGCGACGGCGGTCCAGGAGACCTCCACGACTGTGGACGAGGTGAAGCAGACCGCCCAGGTGTCGGCGCAGAAGGCGCGCGCCGTGACAGAGGGCGTGCAGCAAATCGCGCAGGTCTCCCAGGAGGGCCGACGGGCTGTGGAGGAGAGTATCAAGGGGATGCACGAGACCAAGGGACGGATGGAGACCATCGCCGAGCGGATCCTGACACTGAGCGAGCAGGGTCAGGCTATCGGTGAGATCATCACCGCCGTCAACGATCTGGCGGAGCAGTCAAACCTCCTCGCGGTGAACGCGGCCATCTAGGCGGCCAAGGCCGGAGAAGCCGGGAAGGGCTTTGCCGTGGTCGCGGCCGAGGTCAAGGCGCTGGCCGAGCAGTCTAAGCAGGCGACGACACAGGTGCGAGGGATCCTGAACGAGATCCAGCGGGCTACTCAGGCGGCGGTGATGGCGGCTGAGCAGGGCGTCAAGGCCTCGGAGGCCGGGGTCGGCGTGGCGGCCCGAGGCGGCGAGGCCATCCGGCTCCTGGCCGAGAGGCTGACCGAGTCCGCCCAGGCGGCCCAGCAGATCCTGGCCTCCGCGCAGCAGCAGGTGGTAGGGGTGGATCAAGTGGCGCTGGCCATGCAGAATATCCAGCAGGCCTCCACCCAGAACATGGCCTCGACGCGACAGGTCGAACAGGCCGCCCGGGCCCTGAACGGGCTGGCCGGAGGGCTCAAGGGGCTTGTTGCGGCCTCGAGGAATGGAAGGCGCGCCTAAACGATGACAACTCAAACCAATCCGCCTCTCGTTTCTTCGCTCCGATACCTGTCATACGCTTCCGGTACGACCGTTATTCTTATCGGTTGTCTGGTACTCGTTGGCTGGATTCTCGACATCGCAACGCTGAAAAGCGTCCTGCCTAACTTAGTCACGATGAAGGCCAATACCGCGATCGCCTTCGTTCTGGCCGGCGTGTCGCTGCGACTCTCACTGGCGCAATCTAAGGAGCAACGAACACGTCGCATCGCGCGAGGGTGTGCCTTCGCGGTTGGCCTGGTTGGCCTGCTCACGCTTACCCAATTCGTGTTCAGTCGAGATCTCGGCATCGACCAGATGCTGTTCAAGGAAGCGGTCGGGGCTCTCGCAACATCTCAACCAGGCCGGATGGCACCCAATACTGCCGTAAATTTTCTGCTCGTGGGCTGCGCGCTGCTGCTTCTGGACTCGGAGACCGACCGTAGCCGCCGGCCAGCTCAGATCCTCACGCTCATCGCAGCGGTGGTTGCCTTGTTGGCGCTGGTGGGTTATGCCTACAACGTTAAAGCACTCTATGGCGTCGCCGCCTACACGAATATGGCCATTCACACGGTGGTGACGTTCGTCGTGCTCTGCGCCGGCATCATGTTCGCGCGTCCAGACCGTGGGCTCATGACGGCAATCGTAAACGAAAGTATGGGGGGCATCATCGCGCGTCGTTTGTTGCTCGTCGCGATTGGGGTCCCATTCGTCCTGGGGTGGTTGACATTGGAGGGCCAGCGGGCGGAGCATTACGAGGCAGAGTTTGGCCTCTCGCTTGTCGTCGTAACGAGCATCATCATTTTCGCCATCGTGATTTGGTCAACCGCCGTGTCACTCGATCGGATGGATACCGAGCGCAAGCGGGCGGAGGAGGAAAGGGACAAACTCTTCCAGGCTATCCGGGAGGCGGTCGGGCAGCTTTCCTCGACGAGTACGGAGATCCTCGCCGCCACCACCCAGCAGGCCTCGGGGACGGCGGAAGAGGCGACGGCGGTCCAGGAGACCTCCACGACAGTTGATGAAGTGAAGCAGACCGCGCAGGTGTCGGCCCAGAAGGCGCGCGCTGTGACGGAGGCCGCGCAGAAGACCGCGATGGTCTCCCAGGACGGGCGGCGAGCCGTAGAGGAGAGCATCAAGGGGATGCAGGAGACCAAGGCGCGGATGGAGGCCATTGCGGAGCGGATCCTGGCCCTGAGCGAGCAGGGGCAGGCCATCGGCGAGATCATCGCCAGCGTCAATGACCTCGCTGAGCAGTCGAACCTTCTGGCCGTGAACGCTGCCATCGAGGCGGCCAAGGCCGGGGAAGTCGGGAAGGGCTTTGCCGTGGTCGCGGCCGAGGTCAAGGCGCTGGCCGAGCAGTCCAAGCAGGCGACGGCACAGGTGCGGGCGATCCTCAACGAGATCCAGCGGGCGACGCAGGCGGCGGTGATGGCGACCGAGCAGGGCGTCAAGGCCTCGGAGGTCGGGGTCGGCGTGGCGGGCCGAGGCGGCGAGGCTATCCGACTCCTGGCCGAGAGCCTGGCCGAGTCCGCCCAGGCGGCCCAGCAGATCCTGGCCTCCGCTCAGCAGCAGGTAGCGGGGATGGAACAAGTGGCGCATGCTATGCAGAACATCCAGCAGGCCTCCACCCAGAACATGGCCTCGACGCGACAGGTCGAACAGGCCGCCCGAGCCCTGAACGAGCAGGCCGGAGGGCTCAAGGGGCTCGTCGGGGTATCGGGCAATGGGCGGAGAACCGGGTAACAGAGAGTTTCAGCGATGGCGAATCGAGAGAACGACTTCAAGGCCCGGCTGCTGGTTACGTTCCGGATCGAGGCCGAGGAGCATCTTCAGGCCCTTACGGAGAACCTGCTGGCGCTGGACCGCGGGTTGCCGCCTGCCGAGATGTGCGAGGTCGTTGAGGCGACGTTTCGGGAGGTCCACACGCTGAAGGGAGCCGCGCGCTCCGTCAGCCTGATGGATGTAGAGACCATTTGCCAGGCGTGTGAGTCGGTGCTGAGCCGAGCCACACGCGGCCAGCTCGTACTGAGCCAGCCGATCCTGAATCGCCTCCAGGAAGCAGTCGATGGCGTCGCCCGCCTCTTGGCAGGCAGCGCCGATTCGACGGTGGTGCCTGATCTGATTCGATGCCTCGAGAAAGCGGTGAATGAGACGGGGGTTAGGGATCAAGGGTTAGGGATCAGAGTCCAACCCCCAACCCCCAATCCCCAATCCCCCGCTTCACCCCCATCTCCCATTCCCCACGCGGACAGCGTCCGGCTCGCCACGGCCAAGCTGGACGTCCTGCTTCTTCAGGCAGAAGACCTTCTGGTGCCAAAGCTCGCTGCCGATGAGCGGGTGCGAGAAGCCAAGGCGCTGGTCGAGGCGCTCAAGCGGTTAAGAGCGGGTGTCAGGGGATGGGGATCTGAACTTCAGGCGGTGGAGGCTCAGGCCGAGGATCTGCTTCGCCATCTTGCCGGCGATCAGCGGACCATCAGCAGGGCGGTGGATGGCCTGTATGAAGAGCTGCGGCGGACGAGGCTCACGCCCAGCTCAACCGTCCTGGACCTTTTCCCGCGAATGGTCCGTGATTTGGCACGAACGCACGGCAAAGAGGTTGAGTGGGTGGCCTATGGGGCCGACCTGGAGGTGGACCGGAAGGTCTTGGAAGCGATGAAGGAGCCGTTGATCCATCTTGTGCGAAACGCCATCGACCACGGGATCGAAATGCCTGAAGCCAGGGTAGAGGCGGGCAAATCACGTCGAGGGCGCGTGGTAGTAACCATCAGCGCGCTGGAGGGGGGTCGCATCGAGATCCGCGCTGAGGATGATGGGGACGGGATCGACCTGGGCCGGGTAAAGGCGGCGGCGATTCGGGCGCGCCTCCTGACCGCCGAGGCGGCGGAGGCGTTGACGGGCGACCAAACCCTGGACCTTCTCTTTCGCTCCGGTCTCAGTACCAGCCCCATCGTGACCGATCTCTCAGGCCACGGCTTGGGTCTGGCCATCGTGAAGGAGCGAGTGGAGCGTCTGGGGGGCCAGATCCGGACAGAGACGCGGGCAGGAGTGGGGACGACGGTGCGAGCGATCCTCCCCGCGACGATCACGACGTTTCGCGGTCTTCTGGTCCAGGCGGGCGGGCAGCCCTTCCTCCTTCCCACCGAGGCCATCGAGCAAGCGATCCGCGTCGCACATGATGCGGTCGAGCACGTGGAGGGGCGCGAAGCGATCCGCTGGAACGGCCAACCGCTTTCCATCGCCCGTCTCAGCGGACTGCTCGGACTTTCAGAGGCGGCAGACCAGCCGGAGCCCGGACGCAAGCGGCCGTGCATTATCGTGAAATCCGGCGAGGCGCAGGTGGGGCTTCTGGTCGAAGAGATCCTGGGGGACCGGGAGGTGCTGGTGAAGGAGATCGGGCCCCCGCTCGTCCGGGTCAAGAATGTCGCTGCGGCGGGCCTCCTGGGAACCGGCCAGGTGGTGCTGATCCTCCGCCCCGCGGATCTCCTGAGGTCGATTCGAGAGATCACTTGCCCACCGGTGAAAGCGGTCGCACACGAGGAAAAAGACCGTCAGCCGGTCCTGCTTGTGGTGGACGATTCCATCACCACCCGGACGATGGAGAAGAACCTCCTGGAGGCGGCGGGCTACCAGGTAAAGGTGGCAGTAGACGGGATGGAGGCCTGGACGCTCCTCAACACTGAGGAGTTCGACCTTGTCGTCTCCGACGTGGACATGCCCCGAATGGACGGCTTCGATCTGACAACCCGGATACGGGCCGACCGGAAGCTGTCCGAACTTCCGGTGGTCCTGGTGACTGCACTGGAGTCCCGAGAAAACAAGGAGCGGGGGATCGAGGTTGGCGCGAACGCGTACATCCTCAAGTCAAGTTTTGACCAATCGAGCCTCTTGGAGTTCATCCGTCGGCTGGTGTAAAGCAGGGGTTGGGGGGTGGGGAGAGCGGAGGACGCATGATCCGGATACTCGTAGCCGATGATTCGGCGACGGTGCGGGAATATCTGACCTTTTTGCTTAACCAGGATCCTGCGCTTCAGGTCGTTGGCACAGCCCGGGACGGTCTGGACGCCGTGGAGCAGGCCGAACGGCTTAAACCAGACGTCATCGTGATGGACGTCCACATGCCTCGGATGAACGGCTATGAGGCGACCCGTCAGATCATGGAGCGTGTTCCCACGCCTATCGTGATGGTCAGCGCCAGCTCCACCCGCTATGAAGCGGCCACAGCCTTCGAGGCCCTCAAGGCCGGCGCCTTAACAGTGGTTGAAAAGCCTTGCGGCCCGGATCATTCGGCGCAGGCCGAGGGTACCCGGCGGCTCCTGGAGACGGTGAAGCTTATGGCGGAGGTGAAGGTAGTCCGGCGATGGCCGAAGCGCGAACGTTCGACGCCGCCTTCTCCGCTTTGGGCCATGGCGGACGGAACGATCAGACTCATCGCAATCGGCGGGTCCACCGGCGCCCCTCAGATCATCGCTGACATTCTGGCAAAGCTACCCCGCGACCTCTGGGCGCCTATCCTCGTCGTGCAACACATCGCGCCGGGGTTCACAGGGGGGTTCGCCGAATGGCTCGCCGAGGGGACTCGCCTCACGGTAAAGCTGGCCGAGTCAGGGGAAGCGACCCGGCCGGGCACTGTCTACCTTGCGCCGGAGGGTTCTCAGACGGGGATCACGAAGGAGGGCCGGATTCGGTTGACGAAGGAGCCGATCGAGGACGGTTTCTGCCCGTCGGCTTCCTATCTCTTTCAGTCAGTGGCAGAGGCCTTTGGCCGATCCGCTCTCGGCATCCTCCTGACCGGGATGGGGCGGGACGGCGCGGCTGGTCTCAAGCGGCTTCGGGAGGCTGGCGGGGTGACGATCGCCCAGGATGAGGAGAGTTGCGTAATTTTTGGGATGCCGGCAGAGGCCATCCGCCTGGGGGCGGTCGAGCATGTGCTCTCGCCGGAGCAGATCGTGGGAGCGATCCGCTCCCTGGTAAGTCACGGCTAGGAGGTCACGATTATGGAACGTAGGATTCTCTTGGTGGAGGATAGTCCGACGCAGGCGGAACGGATCCGCCTTCTGCTGGAGGGGGAGGACTATCGGGTTGAAACGGCCGCAAATGGCCGCGAGGGGCTTCAGCGCATTCAGTCGGCGCTGCCCGACCTTATCATTTCCGACGTCATCATGCCCGAGATGGATGGTTACGCCTTCTGCCAGGCAGTGAGGTCGAGCGAGACGAGCAAGCGAATTCCATTTGTCCTCCTCACTGAACGAAAGACACCTCTCGACATCCTCAAAGGTCTGGAGCGAGGCGCCGATAACTTCATTACGAAGCCTTTCGAAGACGACTACCTCTTGGAGCGGATCCGGCGGATATTTGAGCACCTGGAGCTGCGAAAAGCGGGTCGATTCGAGATGGAGGTCGCCGTGCGAGCGAACGGCCGGGACATCACCATCTCCCCTGACAAACAGCAGATCATCGAGCTCCTCTTTGCCAGTTTTGAAGAGATTTGCGACCTGAACGTTCAACTCACAGACTCGAAGAAGAGCCTGGAGAACTATTCCAAGGATCTTGAGGCGAAGGTCCAGGAGCGTACCCAGCAGCTTCAGCGCCAACAGGAGGTACTGCGGGCCTTGTATCTGGCGAGTCTGGAGATCCAGATGCCGCTGGAACTTCATGAGCGACTTGACCGTCTCCTCGAGACCGCCCAGACAGTGTTGGAGCTGGACCGCGTCAATATCCTGCTTGTCGACCCAGAGCAGCGTGAACTACGGGCAGTGGCCAGCCTTGGGGTAGAGGAGCCGCTCGCAGCGATCTGTGTCCCGATTGGGCCGGCAGGAGGCGCACTGGCCGAGGCCTACCGTACCCAGCAGATGGTTGTCTGGGATGGCCGGGCACCTCTCCCCGAGCCGCTCCGGCTCCAGCCACCGTATGACCAGATTGAGGCCTTGAGCTCTCCGGTGTTCGCGATTGTGCCCCTGGTGGTTCAGGGGCAGGCGATTGGAGTTTTTGGGGGGGACCGGAAGCACAGCCGCCGCCCCCTCGACCCCACCACGCGCGAGCTGTTCCAGCTCTTCGCGACCCAGGCTGCCCTCGCGATCGAGTATGCGCGGCTCTATGAGACGCAGCGCATGGTAGCCGTCCAGCTTGAGGCTACAGTTGAGGAGCGCACGCGAGAGCTCCAGGCTACGAATGCGCAGCTCCAGGAGGCGACTCGTAAGGCCGAGGAAGCCTCCCGCCACAAATCGCAGTTTCTCGCGAACATGTCCCACGAACTGCGGACGCCGCTCAACAGCATCCTTGGGTTTTCAGAACTCCTCGAGGCCGGGATCCATGGTCCCATGAGCGAGAAGCAGGCAGGATTCCTTCGCCACATCCACAATTCCGGAATGCATCTTCTGCAACTGATCAACGACCTGTTAGACCTCTCAAAGGTCGAGGCGGGGCGACTGGAGTTACGGCCTGAGGCGTTCAAGCTTACCGATGCCCTGACGGCCGCCCTCGAAGAGTTTCGGATTCAAGCCGACGGGAAGGGGGTGGCGCTCTCGCTGCACCTGGGAGAGGCCCCTGACATCCTGGTGGCTGACCCGCTCCGCTTCAAGCAGATTCTGTATAACCTTTTGAGCAACGCCGTGAAATTCACCCCAGCGAGCGGTTCCGTTACGGTCACTGCACGCACAGTGCGGTGCGCAGCGGAACACACCTCAGAAACCCCCGAGTGGGTTGAGATTGTTGTACAGGATAACGGTATCGGGATCAAGGCTGAGGATCTGAGTCGACTCTTCCAAGAGTTTACACAGTTAGACAGTTCCATCGGAAAGCCGCAACAGGGGACCGGCCTTGGTCTCGCTCTGACCAAACGCCTGGTCGCGCTGCACGGAGGTTTCGTAACTGCCACCTCTCCCGGAGAGGGTCAGGGAAGTACCCTCACTGTTACTCTTCCATTACCCTCCTAAGAGCCTCCAGAGACGGGACGATGAGTGAGATAGATTAATCCCAAGATATATCTTGCCATCACATTAGATATAATCTGAGTGTAGGTAGCAATATTAATGATACATCGACGGTATAAGAAATAAATCTTGACTATTAGACTGAATGGACTAATTTAAATGTACCAGTAACAACGGTCATATAAGTGTGCATGGATTGATGAGACTGCACTGACATTGCTTCACCAGGGTGATGCCACGGCGATGATGAACGAGGTGGTCTCCCCACAACAACCCTTCCGCTTGGCCTGCCACGATGGCAGCCGAAGATGTCTGGCCTGGCTCATTCTGCATGCCTCCCCCCCTCCCCCCCCCCCAGAGATTTCGCGGCTTGCGGGATTCTTCGAGTCGTTCCTTCCCGCGGTGTATAGACCGGAGTCAAGAGTGGCGGCGCTATGTCTTGCCTCTCAACGACGTTGAGCGGGTCTTGCTGATGGTTACTGTGTGGCCCTTCCGGCAGCTTACATTCGATTACCGCGACAGGATCGGTTCATGTGGCGCGCATATTCTTCTCGCTAGTATTTCCCGTTGGTTTCGCCATCAATTCCGCGCGCCCCCGGTATTTCGGCTGTCCGCGATGAGTGAGCAGGGGGGCGGCGCCAAGCCATAGGTGGTACCGAATCGATATCACGGTGAGATGTCTTCAGGAGGACACGCTATGCCAACAGAGCCGGCGACCAGAGGTGGGACGGATACTCTGGATATGAATGAACTGTTGAACGTCCTGCGGGCCTTCAAGAAAGGCGACTTCTCCGCGCGTATGCCGCTCGGGCTGACCGGTGTGGCGGGGAAGGCGGCTGACCTCCTCAACGAGGTCATCGAGGTCAACGAACAGATGGCTGCGGAATTCGACCGCGTCGGCAAGGTGGTGGGCAAGGAGGGGAAGCTCGCCGTACGCGCCTCATTGAGTAATGGGAGCGGCGCATGGGGACGGACGGTGAGTTCGTTCAACACCCTCGTCAGCGATCTGGCGCGGCCCACCAACGAAATCGCCCGCGTCATCGGGGCCGTGGCGCGGGGCGACCTGTCGCAGGCCGTCCCGCTGGAGGTGGAAGGCAAATCCCTCGACGGCGAATTCCTCAGCACCGCCAAGGTCGTCAACACCATGGTCAGCCAGCTCAGCTCCTTCGCCTCCGAGGTTACCCGCGTGGCCCGCGAGGTCGGGATGGAGGGGAAGCTGGGCGGCCAGGCGGTCGTCTCCGGCGTGGCCGGGACCTGGAAAGACCTGACCGACAGCGTCAACGGCATGGCCGCCAACCTGACCGGCCAGGTCCGCAACATCGCGGATGTGACGATCTCTGTCGCCACCGGCGACCTGTCCAAGAAGATCACCGTCGACGTGCGCGGCGAGTTCCTCCAGCTTAAAGAGACCATCAATACGATGGTGGATCAGCTCCGTTCCTTCGCCTCCGAGGTCACCCGTGTGGCCCGCGAGGTCGGCACCGAAGGCAAACTGGGCGGCCAGGCGGTCGTCTCCGGCGTAGGCGGCACCTGGAAAGACCTCACCGATAATGTCAACGGCATGGCGGCCAACCTGACCGGCCAGGTCCGCAACATCGCGGCGGTTACGACGGCTGTGGCGCGTGGCGACTTGTCGCAAAAGATTACGGTAGACGCTCGGGGTGAGATCCTGCAGCTCAAGGACACCATCAACACCATGGTGGATCAGTTGGGGTCGTTCGCCTCCGAGGTCACCCGCGTGGCCCGCGAGGTCGGCACCGAAGGGCGGCTGGGCGGCCAGGCCGAGGTCAAGGGTGTCTCGGGCACCTGGAAGGACCTGACCGACAACGTGAACCTTCTGGCCGGCAACCTCACCTCCCAGGTGCGCAACATCGCCCTGGTGACCACCGCCGTCGCCACCGGCGACCTGTCGAAGAAGATCACCGTCGAGGCGATGGGCGAGATCCTGCAGCTCAAGGACACCATCAACACCATGGTGGATCAGTTGGGGTCGTTCGCCTCCGAGGTCACCCGCGTGGCCCGCGAGGTCGGCACCGAAGGGCGGCTGGGCGGCCAGGCCG